>DASXYV010000067.1:0-10214 GCA_036502305.1 Acidimicrobiales bacterium | reverse complement strand
GTGTCGCGGGACCAGGCCTGCAGCTCCTGGTCGAGATCCAGGATTTCCCTCACCGCTGACTCGACGTCCCGTTCGGCGACGGCGCAGGCGAACGCCTCCTGGTGGGCGCGCACCGAGTCCATTAGCGGCGATCCCGACGATTGCGCGTCCGGAGCCTCGGCTGGGACCGCTTCCTTTGCTGCTCGTTCGCCACCGCGCCAGCGGCTGGACCGATCTGCACGTCCGGCGCCCAGGTCGGCGATCTCGGAGATGGCTATGGTCGTCGCTGACGGGATCTCCGTCGAGCGACCCTGGGACCGCACGGTGACCACGCCCAGCCCCGCGGTGGTGGCGTCGCCAGCCTCGAGATCCATCACCAGGGCGGTGTGCTCGTCGACTCCGAGCACGAACGCATCCTCGGGCAGGTCGCGCTCCATGGCGGCCAGCCTGCGCTCGCCGAGGTAGCAGTAGCGAGTGTCGTGGTTCCCGCCCTCAGCATTGTTGTAGTGCGGAATCACGGCGGCGCGAAGACCCGCCGCCGCGAGCAGGTCGAGCCCCTCGAGCCAGTATGGATCGGCCCCCACCTTGTAGACCTCGTAGACAGGCACGGTCGCCACCCCCAACGTGAGGGCCGCAGCGCTGGCAAAGGTCACCGCCCCGCCGAGGGCGAGCTTGTCCGACAGCAGCTGCGGGACGATCGTTCCGGACCATTGGCGCAGGGCGTAGCTCGGGCTGCCCGGTCCGGCGAAGACGTATCTGGCGTCCCCGAGCCTGGCCAGCATCGTCTCGTTGCGGACGGTGTCGGCATCGGCCGACGACCGGATGTCGGCCACTTGGAGCTCTGCGTTCACGCTCTCACCGAAGTACTCGACCGCCTTGGCGGCCACGACCGACGCGTTCATCTGGAAGCCGAAGGGCGTCGTCAACAGCACGGCGGGAACGGGCGGCGAACCCAGGCGGTCCAGGAGCTGGCGATGCATCTTCACCATGGTGGGGCTGGTCTCCCCCGAGCCCATGATCGTGAGCAGACGCGTCACACCGTGGCCAACGTCGCGGTCGGAACGGCCATTCCGACCCCCGACCGCCGGATCCCTACGCCTCGTCGCATGCCAGCATCCGCCTAGCCCGGCGCCACTTCGACCGGGGCTCCGGCGCGCTCGGAGGATCGGTGGGCGGCTTCGAGGAGGACGACGACCTGGCGGATCGAGTCGGTGGTGACGGCCAGCGGCTCGCCGAGGGCGAGGTGGTCTGCGAGGTTGCGATGGAAGGCGAAGGGCTGGGGGGCGGCGAGCGGGAGGCGCGTCTCGCTCACGCCGTTGCCGCTCTCGTACCGAGCGAGGGTCAGCTCGGCGGGCGCCTCGGCGTGGTGCGCCCGTTCGGCCACGTAGCCGAGCCCGGGCTCGAGGCGCTCGAACGTCAGCGGTCGGTACCAGCCGGCCAGGGTCCCCGCCGTGCCCTGCAGGTAGAACTTGGGCCGCCTGATGGCGGCCACCGAGCTGTCGACGAACTCCGCCTCTCGACCGTCGCTCCACCTGAGCCGGACGCGCAGCTGATCGAGGTTGGTGACGTCGTGCCAGACCCGCTTGTGGCCGTGGGCTTCGACGACCGCTGGCATGTCCTCCATCAGGAGGAGCACCCAGTCGAGGTGGTGCGAGCCCCAATCAAAGACCGTGCCACCCGAGACCGAGGTCTCCGAGTGCCAGGCCCGACAAGGGTGGTCGAACCCACCGACGAAGGTCTCGACGTTGAACAGCTCGCCCAGCAGTCCGGCGCGGACGACCCGGCGAATGGCGACGAAGTCGGTGTCCCATCGCCTGCTCTGGTTGACCGTGAGGCTGAGGTCGTGCGCCCGCGCTGTGCCGAGCACCTCGTCGGCATCGGCCACGGTGAGGCACAGGGGCTTCTCGCAGGCCACGTGCTTGCCGGCGCGCAGCAGCTCGAGCGTGATGCGGGTGTGCGACACCGGAGGCGTGGCCACGACCACCGCCTCTACGTCGCCGTCGCGGGTCAGCTCGGCCACCGTCGCGTAGGTGCGGACACCGGGGAACTCGGTCTCGGCCGCCTTGCGCCGCTCGGCGCTCTCGTCGCAGGCGGCGACGAGCTCGAGCCCGGGCGTTGCCTGGGCCGCCGCGCCGTGCAGGTACCCCATGCCGCCGTAGGGGCCGTAGCCGACGACGGCCAGCCCAACGGGTCGGCTGCCGCGGTCCGGCGCGCCGGGGCGTCGCAAGGCGCGGCGCAGCACGGTGGCCAGCTCCTCGTTCCCCAGTGCCTCGTCGGTGTTGCCCAGGCCCGAGCTCACGACGCGTCCTCGGCCGAGGGCCATCTCGGTCAGCGCCGGCCGGTCCGTGAAGCCCACGCTCACCGACAGGCACGTCTGCGCAGTGGGGGCCAGGGTCAGGGGCTCGAGGCGGTCCACGACCGGGAACTCCTCGGGCACCCGCTGGATCAAGAGGCTCGTCGGCGAGACCACCTTGACGAACCACTCGGCGAGGTGCGCGGGGCTGGTGCGGTTCGAGGTGTCGGGCCCGCCCGTTCGGCTGTCGCTGCCGATGAGCAGCAGCGACAGCCCCGCCTCGACGCGCTGGTACAGCGCCGTCAGCCACTCCGGGGTCGACCCGCTGGCGCCGCCGTCCACCACGACGGCCTCGTACCGGTCGGGCGACGGGAGATCCGAGGCCATCGCCACGACATCGGCCCGGGCGACATCGACCGCCCCGGTCGCCAGGGAGACCAGGGCCCGGCGACGGGAATCGGTCAGCCGCGAGGACGCGATCAGCACGCGCATCGGCTCGGTCGGGCTCGGCGGTGCCATAGGGCGAACATCTTCTACCACCGACAATGTTGCGCGGACACGGCGATAGGGTGACCCCTCGATGGGAGGCGGGCGAGCGGCACGAGGTGCTCCGGCGGCCGGAGCCCCCCGCCTTGCCGGAGCCGCCCGCCTGGCCGGAGCCGTGCTCGCCGGGTATGCCCTGGGCGGACTGCCCTCGGCGGACATGGCCACCCGGCTGGCGACCGGCGGTGGGACCGACCTGCGGACGGAGGGCTCGGGCAACCCGGGTGCGGTGAACGCCATGAAGGTGCTGGGCAGGGGGTGGGGGACGGCCGTGCTGGCGGCCGACATCGCCAAGGGCGCGCTGGCCTGTGCTGTCGGTCGAGCCGTGGCCGGCGGGACCGGGTCCCACCTCGGTGGTACCGCAGCCGTGGTGGGTCACTGCTTTCCGGTCGCGAAGAGGTTCAAGGGGGGCAAGGGGGTGGCGGCCAGTGTGGGACAGTGCCTGGCGACGTTCCCCGCCTATTTTCCGATCGACCTCGCGGTCGCCGCGCTCAGCTCGACGGGACCAAGGCGGCGTCGGGCGGCGGCGGCCACCGTGCTGTCGTCGGGCGCGTGGATCGGGGGCGCCATCCTGTGGTGGCGGAGGGGATGGCCCAACCTGTGGGGACCCCGACCGACCGCTGCCCTGCCGCTCGCCGCCGGGGCCAGCAGCGCCGTCGTCCTCTACCGGTTTGCCGCGGCGGCCGGGGTTGGCTCGGCCACGGCCGCCACTGCTGGGCAGCGGGAGGAGCGAAGGTGATCGGGCTGTGCACCGATTCCAACGCCCAGCTGCCGGCCGAGCTGGTCGACCGCTACGGGGTGGAGGTCGTGCCCCTGACGGTAACACTCGATGGCGACGACTTCCTCGAAGGGGTGGATCTGGACGCCGACGGGTTCTACGCCCGCTTCGAGCAGGGCGTGACGCAGGTCGCGACCGCGGCTCCCGCGCCAGGGCGCTTCGTGCTCGCCTACGAGGCGCTGGTTGCCCGCGGTGCCACCGAGATCATTTCGATCCACATCGGATCCTCGGTGTCGAGCACGCTCGACGCCGCCCACGTGGCGTCCAGGGCTGCCGGCGTCCCGGTGCGGCTCGTCGACACCGGGACAGCGTCATTCGGCATCGCCTGCTGTGTCTGGGAGGCCGCCGAGGCGCTGGCCAAGGGCGCCGATGCCCAGGCGGCGGCGTCGGTGGCCGAGGCGGTGGCGGCGCGGACTGGCAACGTGTTCGTGGTGGGGGCCCTGGAGCTGGCCCGCCATGGAGGTCGGCTGACGGAGTCGCAGTCCGCCGGCGTCACCGCCATCCCCGTGCTCACGCTGACCGAGGGACGGATGGTGCCCGTGGGCGAGGTCGCGACCATGGACGAGGCGGCCCGGGTCATGGCCACGACCGTCCTCGCTGCCGGGACCGACCTGCGGGTCGGCCTGGGGATCGCCGACGCCGGGGCGGCTCCCCTGTGGCACGCCCTGGAGGACGCCCTGGTGGACACGTCGGAGGTGCTGGAGGTGGTGCGGTATCGGATCGGACCCAGCGTGGGCGCTCACACGGGTCCCGGCTCGGCCGGTGCCATCTACTACCCCTCGGGCGTCCGATGACCTCGTCCTCGGCACCTACCTCCTGTTAGAGAGAAGCCGCCAGGGCCTCGACCACCTGCTCCTGCAGCCAGCTCAGGTACCCGTACAGGGCGAGGCCGGGGGCCCGCGGATCGCTCGGGGCCACGGGCTGGGAGCCTTCGCTCACGTCGAGGTTGGTGCCGAGCACGAGGCGGAGCTCGTTGAGCGCCGACAGCCAGCTGACCACCTGCTCCTCGTCGAGTCGGTTGGCGTCGATGGTCTCCTCCATCACCGACAGAGCTTGGCGATGGTGCTCGAGGAGGTCGTCGTGCATGAGGCTCTGATAGTCCGCCTCGGCCTTCTCCTCGTTGCGGTACGCCGGCGGGAAGAGACGGCGCACGCTCGGGTCGTCGGGATCGGTCGAGTCGATCAGATCCCGCACCTGGCCGGGCAGCGAGCGCAGAAGGTCCCGTTCCGCCTTCGACAGTCGCAGCTGATACTGGCCGCCCTTGGTACGCCGAAGGCGGCGGCCGAGCTTCACCCGGACCTCACTGCTCGTGCTCCATGGTCGCCCACAGCCCGTGCTCGTGGAGCCGGAAGACATCCAGCTCGGCCCGCTCGCGGGAGCCGCTCGAGACGATGGCTCGGCCCTTGTGATGCACGTCGAGCATCAGCTTGGTGGCCTTGGCCTTGCTGTAGCCGAAGAGCTTCTGGAGGACGAAGGTGACGTAGGACATGAGGTTGATCGGGTCGTTCCAGACGATGACGATCCACGGCCGGTCGGTCTTGACGCTGCTGTCCTCGACGGGCTGCTCGACCTCGGTCGGAAGCGTGTCCGGCACGGCTGTGGCCGTGGTCACGGCCCCGGCCGCGCCCACCGCGCCCGCCGGCCTCGCCGCTGTCGCCATGCCCAAAGTCTGCCCTCTCGGCGGGCGCCAGGGAACCCCCGAAAGGCGACGGAGAGCCCCGAGGCGGCCGGTCAGGCGCCCGCCAGCACGTCCTCGGCGAGGTCCCCCGGGACGGGCTCCCCGAGCGGGCGGACCTCAGGGGCCGGGCGCACGAAGAGCCCGAGGTTGTAGCGCAGGACGGCGATCCACAAGACGGTGGCCCCGGCCAGGTGCATGGCGACCAGGGCTGCGGGCACCCGGGTGAAGTACTGGGTGTAGCCGATGGCGGCCTGGGCGGCGATCACCACGAGGACGATCCTCGCCCGACGCTGGACATCTGCCGGGGCGCAGGCGTGGTGAAGGGCGAACAGGGTGGCGATGGAGAGGCCCACCAGCAGCATGACCACGCTCGAGTGGAGCTCGGCGACACCCTGGAAATGGAAGGGCAGGCGCTGGGCGTGGATGTCGCCGCTGTGGGGCCCGCTGCCCGTCACCGCTGTCCCCAGGATCACGACCACGCCCACCGTGGCCAGGACGAGGCGTCCCAGCCTGACCAGGTCTCGGCTGACGACGGGCCGGGCCGGGGTGTCGGGTCGCCCAGCCCGGTAATGGAGCACCACGGCATCGGCCAGCACGGCGAAGGAGAGCACGAAATGGCCCATCACCCACGGGGGGTCCAGCTTGTACAGCACCGTGAGGCCGCCCAGCACGACCTGAGCGAGGACGCCGGCGACGAGCCCGCTCGACAGCCACAGGAGGTCGCGACGCCGTGGCTGGCGGGCCAGGGCGCCGAGCACCGCTGCCACCACGGCGGTGGTGACGGCCACGGTGATGATCCGGTTGGTGAACTCGATCATCGGGTGGAGGCTCCAGGCCGCCACGATCCGGTGGCCGGTGCAGGTCGGCCAGTCGGGGCAGCCCAGCCCGGATCCGGTCAGGCGGACCGCGCCCCCGGTCACGACGATGAGCGAGAGGGCGATCACGGCGGCGAGGGTGACGCGGCGGTAGGCGCCAGGCGTGAGGCGCCAGCGAGCGACATTGGTGGTGCGGCCGGTGCCCGACACTGGCCGCGATGCTAGGGCTGCGTCCCCCAACCGACACATCGGGACCAGGACGAGCGGCGTGCAGACCCCCCAGGAGCCGCTTTTGAGCGGGTGACAGGGCCGTCGTATTGTCAGGGATCGATGGCGATCCTCGCCCCGACCACCTCGTTCGCCCGGCTCCGGGGCTACATTGCCCTCACCAAGCCGAGGATCGTCGAGCTGCTCCTGGTCACGACCGTGCCGACCATGGTCGTGGCGGCGCGGGGGCTGCCGTCGGGGTGGCTCATCCTGACGACCCTCGTTGGCGGCGCCCTGGCCGCGGGCGGTGCCAACGCCGCCAACATGTACGTCGACCGCGACATCGACAGGGTGATGCGCCGCACCCGCGACCGGCCTCTGGTGACCGGCATCGTGACGCCCCGAGCGGCGCTGGTCTTCGCCGCCGGCCTCGAGGTCGTGGCCTTCGCCGACCTGTGGAGGTTCGTCAACCTGCTCAGCGCCGTGCTGGCCCTGAGCGCCACCCTGTTCTACGTCTTCGTCTACAGCGTCTGGCTCAAGCGGACCTCGAGCCAGAACATCGTCATCGGTGGCGCCGCCGGAGCCGTGCCGACACTGGTCGGGTGGTCAGCGGTCACCGGTCGCCTCGCCTGGGCGCCGTTGGTGCTCTTCGCCGTGATCTTCGTCTGGACCCCTCCACACTTCTGGGCCCTCGCCATGCGCTACCGGGACGACTACGCAGCCGCCGAGGTCCCCATGCTCCCGGTCGTCACCTCGTTCACCCGGACGGCGCGACAGATTCTCGTCTACACGGTCGCGCTCTGGGTGGTGTCTATCGCCTTCGCTCCGATCGCCGGAATGGGAGCGATCTACCTCGGCGCCGCGATCGTGCTCGGCGGAGTGTTCGTGGCGTACGCGTTGCGGCTGTTGCGCGAGGGCACGGCGGCGGCGGCCATGCGCCTGTTCGGCTACTCGATCTCCTACGTGACACTGCTCTTCTCCGCCATGGCCGTGGACGAGCTGGTGCGCCACCGCTGAGTGGTGGGGCTCGTGGGGGCCACCGCCGAGCCCGCGGCCGAGCCCGGGCGGGCTCCGAAGCGGGGGCCTGGGTGGCTGCGATCGTGGCGGTGGCGGGCGCTCGCCTTCGGCCTGATCGTGGTGCTGGCCCTGATCGGTGCCATCCTCACCAGCGATCGAGCCGCGCAGCCGGGCGCGGCACCAGGGTTCTCGGTCGCTCGCCTGGGCCAGGCCGGGTCGACGATCAGCCTGAGCGACTTCCGGGGCCGGCCGGTGGTCATGAACTTCTTCGCCTCGTGGTGCCCGCCGTGCCGGGACGAGCTGCCGATCCTCTCCGCCGCCCAGCGCCGGGTGGGCGCGAACGTGGCCTTCGTCGGCATCGACGTCTCCGACTCGACACCGGCCGCCCTCGACCTGGTGCGGTCGAGCGGGGTGACCTACCCCCTCGGGGTCGATCCCAACTACAAGGTGACCGACAGCCTGTACCACCTGCGGGGGCTGCCATCGACGGTGTTCATCGATGCCAAGGGGAACATCAACGGGACGGTCCTGGGTCAGCTCAGCCCGAAGGTGCTCGACGATCGGCTCAAGGGTCTCACCGGGCGTTAGGCCTAGGCGCTTCGCGCCCTATTCCCAGCGAAAGGTGAGCCCCGCGGCCACCGGGGCGGCCACGGCCCAGACCAGCAGGACGAGCCAGGACTCGAGTGGGATGCCCCCACCGACACCCAGGGCGTGGAAGAGCGAGTCCGACAGGGCGGCGGCGGGCAGCAAGCGGGCGGCGTCGGCCAGCCCCCCCGGAAGCTTCGACAGCGGCACGATCATCCCGCCCAGCAGCAGCAGCACCAGGTACAGCCCGTTGGCGGCGGCGAGCGTCACCTCGGCCCGAAGGGTGCCCGCCATGAGCAGCCCCAGGCCGGCGAAGGCCACGGTGGCAGCGAAGAAGGCGACCATGCCGGGCACGACGTCGCCGTGCGGGTCCCAGCCGAGACCGAAGGCCACCGACACGAGCACCGCGACCTGCACGAGCTCCACCGCCAGGATCGCCGTGATCTTGGCGGCCAGCAACGCCGGGCGGCCGAGCGGCGTGGTACCGAGACGCTTGAGCACGCCGTAGCCCCGCTCGAAGCCGGTGGCGATCCCGCGGCTCACCATGGCCGTCGACATGACGGCCAGGGCCAGGATCCCAGGTGCGAGGAACGCGATGGGCTCCTTTGTCGTCGTCGGGAGGACGTGCACCAGGGAGAAGAAGACGAGGAGCAGGACGGGGATGCCGAGGGTGAGGAGCACGGCGTCGCCGCGCCGCAGGGTCATCATGACCTCGGCCCGGGTCTGGGCGGCGTAGGCCCGCATCACCCGCCACCCTTTGGGGACGGCGCCGTCAGCCGCAGGAAGACGTCCTCGAGGCGTTGTCGGCCGGCCCGCAGATCGGCCAGTGGCAGGTCGCGGGCGGCGAGCCAGGCGGTCAGCGCGGCGACGGCTGCGGGTGTCGCCTCGATCTCGACGCGGTACTCGCCCGGCTGGTCCTCGGTGACGACGGCTGCGAGCGACGCGCCGAGATCGCCCACCGCCAGGCCGGGCGGAGCGCCGAAGCGGATCTCATGGCCGACGCCGGCCGTCATCAGCTCGGCCGGGCTTCCCGCGGCCACGACGACACCGCGGTCGACGATGACGATGCGATCGGCCAGCCGCTCCGCCTCTTCCATCTCGTGGGTCGTGAGGAGGACGGCGGCGCCTCGGTCGCGAAGGTCCCTCACTGCCTGCCGAATGGCCAGCCGGCCAGATGGGTCTACCCCTGCCGTGGGCTCGTCGAGGAACGCCGCGCTGGGCCGGCCCACGAGGGCGAGCGCCAGCGAAAGGCGTTGCTGTTCGCCACCCGACAGGCGCCGCCACGGGCTCCGCTCCACGTCCCGCAGCGCGACCCGCTCCACGAGGGCGTCGGGATCTTCCGGATCGTCGTAGTAGGCGGCGAAGAGCCGGAGGGCCTCGCGTGGGCTCATCGCCGGGTAGACACCGCCGCGCTGGAGCATGACCCCGATCTTCGGGGCCAGCTCCCGTCGGTCCGCGATGGGGTCCAGACCCAGCACCCGCACCACGCCGCCGGTCGGCCGCCGGTACCCCTCGAGGGTCTCGACCGTCGTGGTCTTGCCGGCGCCGTTGGGTCCGAGGAGGGCGAGCACCTCACCCTTCTCGCAGGTGAGGTTCAGACCGTCGACGGCGGTCACCAGGCCGTAGCGCACGACGAGATCTCTCGCGTCGATGGCGGCTGGCATCAGGCCAGCACGCTACCGTTCCACCCACCATGATCGACATTCAGCTCGTGCGTCGCGAGCCGGACCGGGTGCGGGCGGCGCTGGCCCGGCGGGGCGTCGACTCCGACCTCGATCGCCTGCTGGTGGCCGATGCCAGATGGCGGGAGGAGACCGCCCGGAGAGACGAGGTACGCCGCCGCATCAAGGATCTTTCCCGGGAGGTGGGGGAGGCCCGACGGGTGGGAGACAGGGCACGAGCCGAGGAGCTGTCGGGGCAGAGCCGATCCCTCGGCCCCGAGGAGCGGACCATCGATGCCGAGCTCGCCGCGCTCGATGCCGAGCGGCGGGAGCTCCTTCTCGAGATCCCGAATCTCCCTGATCCCGCCGCTCCCGAGGGAAGCTCGCCGGCCGACAACGTGGTCGTGCGCTGGTGGTCCCCCGGGAACGGAGACGAGGGCCGCTCCGCGCCTCCGGACGTCTCGGAGTATCAGCCCCATCAGCGGGTGCCGCACTGGGAGATCGGGGCCGAGCTCGGGCTGCTCGATCTGGAGCGCGGGTCCAAGCTGTCGGGCTCGATGTTCCCGGTGTACCGGGGCATGGGGGCCAAGCTGCTGCGGGCCATGAACTCGCTGGCCCTGGATCGCCACGCCGACGCCTTCGAGGAGATCCGTCCGCC
>DASXYV010000066.1:0-3774 GCA_036502305.1 Acidimicrobiales bacterium | reverse complement strand
ATTCCGGTGGTAGTATCGGCACGGATGGCCCGCGTTCTTGACAGGTCGGGCCGGCGGGGCCCTCGGGCCGACATGGGCCAACGGGTCATCCCAAGATTCGCCAGACATTGGCTAATACTACAGTTGTAACTAATCTGGGGGCTCGGCCCCGGGCCTCTTGTAATGACAGCGTCGCGCGAACGCCTGATGCGCCCGACGCCACTCGGACCGATCCAGGACCTCGTCGACTTGCGGCAGGCGAGCCCACAGCAGCCGGACGAGGAGCCGGCGAGCCTCCGGGACCGTCACCGCGATCAGCTCCGGCTCGCCGGCCGACTTTTTTTCGGCGGCCCGCCCGCCAGCCTCCGTACACCCGCCAAGATGGCATGGGCGAGCAGCGCCGGCGTGATATGCCGATGCCAGCCCGTCCAGCTCCGCACCTCGTAATCCGCCAGCCCGACCCCCTGCTCGGCCGACTCGAACCCGCCCTCGATCGACCACCGCGCGCCGGCCGTCTGCGCCAACCTGGTCAACGTCGTCCGGGCCGGGCCGGCCGCGATGTAGTACGCCGGCTCCTCGCGGTCGTCGAGCCCCTCGCGGACCAGGAGCCAGCGCCGCCACCTCGGCCCCAGGTCGTGGTTGATCTCGGCCCGCGCCCAGGCGTGCCGCCGCGGCCCCTTGCTCCCCGCGGCGATCGCGATCGCGCGCCAGGATCGCTTCGGCAACGACGCGGCCAGGGTCGCCGCCGTGACCTGCCTGGGGCCGGCCCACGCGTACCGGTTGCCCCGCACCGCCAGGACGTACGGCCGCCCCTCCTCCTCGAGCCACCGCCGCAGCCCCCAGTCGCTGCCGTAGACCTCGTCGCCGGTGACCCACGCCGCCGGCACCCCGGCGGCGAACGCCCGCTCCAGCATCGCCCGAGCCAGCCGGATCTTGGTGGCGAAGGCCGTCCCGGCGGGGACGCCCGCCCTCTTGCACCGGTCCGGGTCGTCGGCCCACTCCCCGGGCAGGTACAGCGCCCGGTCGAGGAACGCGGTCCCGCGCCGCGAGGCGTAGGCGAGGGAGACGCCGACCTGGGCGTTCTCGATCCGCCCGGCCGTGCCGGTGTACTGCCGGGCGACACCCGCCGAGTGGGCCCCCTTCTTGAGGAAGCCGGTCTCGTCGAGGATCAGGACGGCCTCGCGGTCGCCGAGGGACTCGACGACGTAGGCGCGCAGGTCGTCGCGGACCGCGTCGGGGTCCCATTCGGACCGGCCCATCAGGTACTGGACGCCGTAGGGGTCGGCGTCGCCGATCTGCTCGGCGACCTGCCAGGCGTTCTTGCGCTGGACCGGCCCGAGCAGGCCGACGAGGTAGGCCCGGACCCGATCGCGGGTCTCGCTGCGGGGGAACCGCGCACCGATCCGGCGGGCGACCGCGTCGAGTTGCTGCCCCCACTCGCGGATGTCTTCAGGAGTTACGACCGAACCGGTGCTGGCCATGGCTGCCCTCCCTGGGCTTGTCCATCACCAGACTATCCGGCCATGTCGCTAGTTACAACTGTAGTATTACAGTCTGTCCCATAAGGGGAACATGAAGGTGTTGAGCATCGTAGGAGTGGGATGAGAACTCACGACTACCCCAGCGACCTCACCGACGCCCAGTGGAGATTGATCGAGCCGCACCTCCCGCCCGAGCCCGGCGGCGGGCGGCCTCGCAAGACCGAGATGCGGGACGTCCTCGACGCCATCCTCTACGTCCTCCGCACCGGCTGCCAGTGGCGCTACCTGCCCTGCGACTTGCCCCCCAAGAGCACCGTCTGGCGCTACTTCGACCGGTGGCGCCGGGACGGCACACTCGACCGGGTCCACGACCTGCTCCGCAAGGAGGTCCGCACGGCGGAGAAGCCCTACCGCCCCCGCACCTCGGCGAGCGTCGACAGCCAGTCGGTCGACACCACCTCCGGGGGCGAGCAGCGGGGCCGGGACAACGCCAAGAACGTCGACGGGCGGAAGCGCCACGTCGTCGTCGACAGCATGGGGTTGCTGCTGGCCGTGCTGGTGACGGCCGCCTCCGTCGACGATGCGGCGGCGGCCCCGGAGTTGTTCGCCCGGCTCGACGGCCAGCCGGTGGGCAAGGTCGTGCGGATGTACGCCGACAACAAGTACCACAATTTCGCCCTGTACGAGTGGGTGGAGGCGAATGCCCGGTGGGAGCTTTCCATCGTGCGGCGCCCCGAGGGCAAGCGAGGTTGGGTGAGGCTGCCGATCCGCTGGACGGTGGAGCGGACGTTCGCCTGGCTGGGCCGGTGTCGGCGGCTGAGCAAGGACCGGGAGAAGAGCGTGCTGTCGTCGGAGTCGTTCATCAAGCTGGCGATGATCCAGCTGATGCTCCACCGCCTCGAGCCCTCGGACGTGGACGCCGAGTTCCGCTATCCAAGACCCGTGGCAGCCTGACGCCCCTTATGGGACAGACTCTTAGTCGGCGAGTTCTTACCACCGAGTTGGGAATGCTCCTCTTTGTGGTGCTCCTGCCGATGGTGAGCGACCGGAGGTCATGGGTCGCTTTGCGACCGGGGCAGGGAGGTCAGCCCAAGCCATTCGAGCCGTCTCGCAGCAGTCACCCGACTGGCAAAGCTGATTAACTCGTCGGCATCGGAACAGGGCCCGATCTCGACGTGACGAAGACCTCGATCCACCGCGCGAATCCGCGATGCCGGGTCCGATGGGAACAGGATCTCAGGCGGTGTGTCGCCGATGCAGCCGGGCCTCCGGAGCCGGGAGGCCGGAGCCTAGATGTGAGGGTGCGGAGGGGGCGTGGGGGCGTGGCGAGGGGTTCGGGGAAAGTGGATGTGTCGCGGATGGACACCTCCCTGCCCCCGGCACCGCAGGCGACGAGATCTCCCGCTCATATTGGAGACAATGCTTCGGAAGAGGCTCACCATCGTTCTTCCGCGATCAGTGACCGTCTGACGCCACGCCGCGATCAGCTTCGGCCGACCGTCGATGGAGCCGAAGGTCCCCGATTGAGGATGCCTACCTCCTGCCCCGATCGATTAGGACACCGGTCTTCGTTAGGTTGCCCGAGTGAGCCCCTCCCGGTCGGTGAGCGCAAATTCCTCCGCCGGATGCTGGGTCGCACACACCTTGCCTGTCCTCCGCCATCGTCCCCTCGCCGAGCGGGCCATCTTCCCTTCTTCGCGACCAGCTACCTCTTCGGGACGTCCACGCGGTAGTGCGTGAGGATCGAGCAGCGAATAGCTTGGGACAGATCCGGCCGGCGGGCCCTAACCCGCCTTCTTCGCCGAGGCGCGCGGTTCGAGCACCCCGGAGAGCCAGTGCATGATGTTGAGGGCCAACTGCCGATTGTCGAGGCCGGGGACGTTCATCCCGAATTTCTCCGAGCCGATCAGCTGCGCCGACAGCTCGGCCGCTTCGCCCATGACGACCACCCGGCCCTCACCGAATGCGAACGCCACCCCCTGAGCCCGCCCGGCGGCGGAGACAGGTCTTCCGTCCGCCCCCTCATCGGTCGCCGTATCGCCGAGCCTGAGGATGGCGACGCTGCCGGCCGGCCCCTTGAGGGACTGGCCCGTGAAGGTCTGGACGCGATTGACCCTCTCGGCGTCGTCCCGCCCCCTCGTGATCGGGTGGTCCCCGAGCAGCTTGTTCTTGCGCGTGAAGACCAGGCTGGTGGCGTCCCCCTCCGAGTTCGGCGGGTCGGAGGTGTAGCCCTTGCTCATGTCCACACCGAATCGCTTCGACAGGGACTCGGCGGCCGAGCCGAACGGGGCGTGGTCGGTGATCAGCAGCAGCG
>DASXYV010000065.1:0-4719 GCA_036502305.1 Acidimicrobiales bacterium | reverse complement strand
CATCTTCGCCAAAGGCCGCTTCCGGGCCGCCTATTCGGGCTTCGAGGGCACCGACGCCGAGGGGACCTACCTCGAGCCCTGGCTGCGCGGCCGGGCGATCGACGATGTGCACGTCGTCGGCCTCACCAGCGACTACTGCGTGGCCGCGACGGCCTGGGACGCCGTCCATGCCGGCTTTCGGACGACCGTGCTCGAGGATCTCTGCGCCGGCGTCTCGCCCGCCACCACGGCGACGGTCCGGGCCGAGCTGGCGGCTGCCGATGTCGCCTTCATGGCCAGCGACAGCATGCTCGGAGCGAGACGCCCGGCATGAGCAGGCGGGGCCCCGACCGGCCCAGATGGCGTCCGGCAGTGGGGACGGAGGGAGTCGAACCCTCACTACGGGCGTTTTAAGCGCCCCGCCTCTGCCGGTTGGGCTACGTCCCCATCATCCTCGCCCTCACGATAGGCCCGTCTCGGCGGCCTAACATGACCCCGTGCCGGCTGGTGACAGGTTCGTGGAGGCAACGAGACCAGCGGCGCTCGTCCCGCTGCGGCCCAGAGAGGCCGACACCGAGGCGCCGCTCGAGGATCCCCGCCTCTCCGACGTCGACGAGTGGGGCCGCTCGGAGCATATGCGGGCCGTCGCCCGGCAGATCTACGGGCCGCTCTACCGCCAGTGGTTCCGGGTGGAGTGGCAGGGGCTCGAGAAGATCCCGACCAGCGGCGGCGCGCTCCTCGTCGCCAACCACGCCGCCGCCATCCCGTCCGATGCACCGGTGATCATGCACGGCATCGAGGAGGAGCTGGGGCGACCCGTCTACGGCCTCGCCGACCACATCTTCAAGACCTTCCCGGTCATCGGCACCATGTGGTCCCGGTTGGGCGGTGTCGCCGCCCACCCCGAGAACGCCTTCCGACTGCTGCGGGAGCAGCGCCAGCTTGTCCTCGTCTTCCCCGAGGGCACCAAGGGTCCGGGCAAGCTCTACCAGGACCGGTACCGCCTGCGCCGTTTCGGGCGCGGTGGGTTCGTCGAGATGGCCATGCGCGCCGGCGTGCCCATCGTGCCCATCGCCGTGGTGGGGGCCGAGGAGTCGATGCCGACCCTCGCCAAGGTCCCCGCCCTGGCCCGCGCCCTCGGCGTGCCCTACGTCCCGATCACCGCCAACCATCTGGTGTTCGGGCCCGTCGTCGGGACCGTCGCCTACTTCCCGGCCAAGTTCAAGCTGCGCGTGCTCGATCCCGTCACCTTTCAGGTGCCGCCCGAGCAGGAGCGCTACTCCAAGAGCCGGGTGATGGACGAGGCCGAGACCATCAGGGTGAAGCTTCAGGACAACCTCTACGACATGCTGCGGGACCGGCGCAGCGTCTGGTTCGGCTGAGTGGGGCGCCGTGTCCTGATCACGGGATTGGGGACGTTCTGGGGCGGCCGCATGGCCCAGGCCCTCGAGCGGGATCCCGACGTGGAGATGATCGTGGGGCTCGACACCGTGACTCCGTCGGTCGCCCTGGAGCGGACCGAGTACGTGCGGGCCGACCAGAGCTACTCGATCCTCTCGCGCATCGTACGCGCCGCCCAGGTCGACACGATCGTCCACACATTCCTCGTCGTGGACTCAACCCGCATGAGCGGACGCGCCCTGAACGAGACCAACGTCATCGGGACCATGAACCTCCTCGCCGCCGCCAGCTCCGCCGGCGCACCGGTGCGCCAGATCGTGGTCAAGTCCTCCAGCCTGGTGTACGGGTCCTCGTTCCAGGACCCGGTCTGGTTCCGGGAGGAGACTCCTCGGACGGGGCCTCCTGGCACCCGGGTCGAGTCGTCCCTGCTCGAGGCCGAGGGCTACCTGCGCGACTTCGCCGAGGACAACCCCCACGTCGTGGTCAGCCTGCTGCGCTTCGCCAACGTGCTCGGCACCGAGATCGTGACGGCGACGAGCCAGGCCCTGGAACGCCAGACGGCGCCCTACGTCTTCGGCTTCGATCCTCTCCTGCAGTTCGTCGAGGAAGGCGACGTCGTCCGCTGCCTCGAGTTCGTCACCAGGCACGGGGTGGCGGGCATCTACAACGTCGCCGGTGACGGCCGACTGCCCTGGAGCGAGGTGGCGCACATCTGCGGGACCCGCCTGCTTCCGCTGCCTCCGGTGCTGACCAACGTCGCCGCCGCCCCGCTTCGGCAACTGGGCCTGCTCGATCTGCCCGCCGAGCTGCTCAGCTTGCTGCGCTTCGGGCGGGGCATCGACAACCGCCGGCTCAAGGAGGCGGGGTTCACGTACCGCTACACATCGGCTGGCGCCGTCGAGAACTTCGCCCGGGCCCGCCGGCTGCGCCGCACCGTGGGCTCGGCGCCTCCGGAGTACACCTACGAGCGCGACGTCGAGGCGTTCTTCCGTCACTCGCCGGCCGTCGTGCGCCATCCGGAGGCGTAGCAGCAGCGCCGGCTGCGCCGGCTGCGCTCAGGTCCAGGCGGCCAGGTAGGCGTCCCGCCGCTCGGCCCACTCCTCCGCCGTGATGGCGTAGCGGATGTGGTCCTCCCAGCGGCCGTCGATCTGGAGGTAGCGCACCGCCACTCCCTCGTTGCGAAGGCCGAGCTTCTCCACCACCCGTCGGCTGGCACCGTTGCGGGGAATGATGGAGACCTGCAGCCGGTGCAGGTCGAGGTCCTCGAACGCAAAGCGGACCACCGCCACCAGAGCCTCCGGCGCGTAGCCCCTGCCGGCGAGGGCCTCGTCGACCCAGTACCCGACGTAGGCGTTCTGGAACGGGCCTCGCTGGATCGATGACAGGTTGATCTCCCCGGCGAGACGGCCGTCGACGAAGATGCCGAACCCGTAGCCGCTGCCGAGCTGGCGCTCCCGCTCACGGCCGCCGCACCGGGCGGCGAAGGCCCGCCGGTCCTCGACGGCGTCGGAGGAGCCCATGGGGGGACGGGGCTCCCACGGGACGAGCCAGTCGCGACATCGGCGGCGGACCTCCTGCCACTGCGCGAAGTCGTCCTCGACCAGCGGTCGCAGCAGCACGCGGCGACCGGTCAGCTCGAGCGTCGAGGCCCGGATCATTGGGCCCCCCTCATTGGGCCCCCCTCATTGGGCCTCCCGCACGGCGTCCACCGCCGTCGGGTCGTCGAGGGCGGAGAGGTCGCCGGGATCGGCGCCGGTCGCCGCCGAGCGCACGGCCCGCCGCAGCACCTTGGCGTTGCGCGTCTTGGGCAGGGCGGCAGCGAAGCGGATGCTGGAGGGCCGGAACGACCGCCCCAGCTGGTCCGCGACCAGCGCGGTCAACTCGCGCCGCAGCTCCTCGCCGGCTGGCCAGCCGGGCGCGAGCACCACGAAGGCCCACAGCGCCTCTCCTTTGATGGCGTCGGGGATCCCGACGGCGGCGGCCTCCAAGACGCCGGGGTGAGAGACGAGCACCGACTCGACCTCCGCCGGACCGAGGCGCTTGCCCGCCAGCTTGATCGTGTCATCGCTGCGGCCGTGGAGGAACCACTCGCCGTCTTCGTCGATCGACGCCCAGTCGCCATGGGTCCACACGCCGGGCCACCGCGACCAGTAGGTGGCGAGATAGCGCTCGGGGTCGCGGTACAGGCCCCTGGTCATCCCGGGCCACGGCTTGGTGCACACCAACTCGCCGACGGCATCGCGCAGCGATCGGCCCTGGTCGTCGAAGACGTCGACGGCCATGCCGAGCGCCGGTCCGCCGAGAGAGAGTGGCTTGAGGGGCGCGACGGGATGGGGGGACAGGAAGCAGGCGCCGACCTCGGTGCCGCCCGAGATGTTGATCACCGGACACCGCCCGCCACCCACCACCTGGAAGTACCACCACCACGGCTGCTCGTTCCAGGGCTCGCCCGTCGAGCCGAGGACGCGCAGCGCCGACAGGTCGTGGGACGTCACGGGTTCGTCGCCGTGCGCCATCAGGGCCCGCACGAGTGTGGGGCTCACACCGCAGATGCTCACCCGATGCCGCTCGAGCACGGCCCAGAGGCGGTCAGGAGCGGGGTAGTCCGGAGCGCCTTCGTAGAGCAGGACGGTGGCGCCAACGGCGAGGCCACCGAACAGCTCCCAGGGGCCCATGATCCACCCGATGTCGGTGAACCAGAAAAGGACGTCGTCCCGGCGGCAGTCGAACTGGAACGCCACCTCCTCAGTCACCTTGACCCCGAAACCGCCGTGGACGTGCACCGATCCCTTCGGTCGCCCCGTGGTGCCGGAGGTGTAGCCGATGAACAGCGGGTGCTCCGAGTCGAGCGGGCGCGACGGAAATGCTGCGCCTGGGCCCGGCCACCGCGCCCACGTACGCCCGTCGACTGCGATCGGGTCGAAGCCGCCGGCACCGATCCGCTCCACGACGACGACCGTGCGAACCGAGGGGACAGCGGCGACCGACTCCCGGGCCACGTCCAGCATGGGCACCACCGCCCCCCGGCGGCGAAAGCCGTCGGCGGTCACGAGGGCCACGGCGCCGGCGTCCGACAGCCGGGAGCTGACCGCTAGCGGGGCGTAGCCGCTGAACAGCGGGAGGAAGACGGCCCCCAGCTTGGCCACCGCCATCAGGGTTGCCACGGTCTCGGGCACCATGGGCAGGAAGACGCCCACGGCGTCGCCCTCCCCCACCCCGTGCTCGGCCAACATCCGGGCCAGACCGTCGGCCTGCGCCCGGAGCTCCCTGTAGGTCCACCGGCGGACCTCGCCGTCCTCGCCCTCCCAGACCACCGCGGGCCGGCCGGGGTCCGCGGCG
>DASXYV010000064.1:0-2261 GCA_036502305.1 Acidimicrobiales bacterium | reverse complement strand
GATGAGCGCGGGCCGGATCCTCTCCGGACACGGTGCCATCGGGATCTATCCCGAAGGAACGCGGTCGCGCGACGGGGGGCTGCTCCCGGGGAACACCGGAGCGGCGCGCCTGGCCCTTGCCTTCGGGGCACCCATCGTGCCCGTCGGCCTGATCGGCACCGAGGCCGTCCAGGCACCCGACGAATCACTTCCCCACCTGTTCAGGCCGGTGACCGTTCGCTTCGGCCATCCCCACCGCCTGCCGGCCCCGGAGAAGTCCCGTCGGCGTAAGGCCGAGCTTCGGGGCGCCACCGACCGGCTGATGCATGCCATCGCCGGCCTGTCGGGCCAGGAGTACCCTCCCGACGCGTCCCTCGAGCACGAGCACGGCGCCGATGTCTGAGCGCGCCATGGCCGGGAGGCTCGACGAGCTCGGCCGGCGCCGGCAGGAGGCATTGCACGCCGGCTCGGAGAAGGCGGTCGAGCGTCAACGGGCCAAGGGCAAGATGACGGCGCGGGAACGGGTCGACTACCTGCTCGACGCGGGATCCTTCCACGAGCTGGGCATGCTGGCCCGCCACCGGACCAACGACGTGGGCTTGGACGGCGACCGGCCCTACACCGACGGTGTGGTGACCGGCTTCGGCGCCATCGACGGGCGCAAGGTGTGCGTGTTCTCCCAGGACTTCACCGTCTTCGGCGGCACCCTCGGTGAAGTCACCGCCGAGAAGATTCACGCCCTGATGGACCTGGCCACCTCGATCCGGGTGCCGTTGATCGGCATCAACGACGGCGGCGGGGCCCGCATCCAGGAGGGCGTGGTGTCACTCGACGGCTACGCCAAGATCTTTCGGCGCAACGTGCTGGCGTCGGGGGCGATCCCCCAGATCAGCGTCATCATGGGCCCGTGCGCGGGGGGCGCCGTGTACTCGCCCGCCATGACGGATTTCGTCTTCATGGTCCGTGAGACCGCCCACATGTTCATCACTGGTCCCGACGTCGTGAAGACGGTGACCGGCGAGGACCTGACACTGGAGGAGCTCGGCGGCGCCACGACCCACGGCACCAAGTCGGGCGTGGCCACGTTCGTCGCCGCCGACGAGAAGGCCTGCCTCGACGGCGTCCGCAGCCTGCTCGGCTACCTCCCCGCCAACAGCCGGGAGCTGGCACCGATCGTCGACAGTGGTGACGACCCTCGGCGCCCGACGCCACAACTCTCGGCGCTGATGCCGTCTCGATCGGACCAGCCCTACGACATGAAACAGGTCCTGGCGGCCGTGGTGGACGACGGCGAGCTGCTCGAATGCCACCGGGACTGGGCCACCAACCTCGTCTGCGCGTTCGCTCGGATCGGCGGCCGGGTCGTCGGCATCGTCGCCAACCAGCCCCAGGTGCTGGCGGGAATCCTCGACATCGACGCGGCCGAGAAGGGTGCCCGCTTCGTGCGCACCTGCGACAGCTTCAACATTCCTGTCGTCACCTTCGTCGACGTTCCCGGCTTCATGCCGGGCAGCGACCAGGAGCACGGAGGCATCATTCGCTGTGGAGCCAAGCTCCTCTACGCCTACTGCGAGACGAGCGTCCCCTGCGTTCAGGTGATCACCCGCAAGGCCTACGGTGGCGCCGGCGTGGTCATGGGCTCCAAGTCGCTCGGCAGCGATCTCGCCTTCGCCTGGCCCTCGGCCGAGCTGGCCGTGATGGACCCGCAGGGAGCCGTCGACTTCCTCTACCGCCGGGAGCTGGCCCAGCAGCCGGACCCCGCCCGCCGCCGGGCGACGCTCGTGGACGAGTACCGGGACCGTCACCTCAACCCCTATCTGGCGGCCGAGCGCGGCTACGTCGACGACGTCATCGACCCCGCCGACACCAGGGCCGTCCTCACAGGCGCCCTCGACCTGCTCTCGACCAAGGTCGAGGAGGCGCCCGCTCGCAAGCACGGAAACGTCCCCCTCTGAGCGGAGCCCGCGCTACCGCGGATCTTGTCAATGTCAAGTGTCCGCGTCGCGGACGACCCTCAGCCCGGTCTGCTCGAGGCGCCCGAGGCGGGCCCGCGCCCGGTTGGCCTGACGCCGTGCTCCGTCCAGGGCCTTGCGGGCAGCTTGGTGGTCCGACCCGGCCTGCGAGGCCTCGGCGGCCGCCGTGTCCAGCCGGTCGTGGGCGCGGGCGAGCTCCTCCTCCAGCGCTCGGAGCCGCCGCTCGGCGTCCGCCTGCCGACCTTGGGCTTCCTCGGCGGCCCGCTCGGCCGTGGAGAGGGCGTGATCCGCCCGCTCGACGTCGGCATC
>DASXYV010000063.1:0-2463 GCA_036502305.1 Acidimicrobiales bacterium | reverse complement strand
TCGACGACGCCCGCCAAGGTCTCCTCGGCCAAGCCACGGCGATCGCCCGTGGGACCCAGGCAGCCGAGGCCGCCCGGCCGACGCCGGGCAGTCCCGGGCGGGCGACGATCCTGCCCATCCTGAAACGGGTCGTCCGGCTCGACGGGGCCGAGGTGGTCACCATCAGCGGCGGCAAGTTCGCCACGGCGCTCCCGTCGGGGCTCACGGCCGGCAATCTCCATCCCAATGAGGTCAGCGAGGGCCTTTCCACCTCGGGGACCAGGGGCAACCTCGTGTACGCCGCCGTGCCCGTCCAACTCACCGCGGCCGAGCGCAATCGGGGCCTGACCGGGCCCCAGGAGGCCGTGGTGCTGGCCCGGCGGGTCAGCAAGGCCGGTCCGAGCTGGTTCTACCTCGTCCTGGTGGGAGTGGGCACGCTGGCCGTCGCGGCCGTGGTCGCTCAGCGACTGAGCCGACGGGTGACGCGGCCGCTGGACGACGCCGTCGCGGCCACGGGCCGGATCGCCGTAGGAGACCTGGCGACCCAGGTGCCCGTGGCCGGCGACGACTACCCGGAGCTGGCCTCGCTCACCAGCTCCATCAACACCATGGCGGCGAGCCTCAGCCGGGCCCGAGACCTGGAGCGGCAGTTCCTCATGGCCGTGTCCCACGACCTGCGCACCCCGCTCACCTCGATCCGAGGCTTCGCCGAGGCCATCGCCGAGGGGGCGGCCACCGACACGCAGCGGGCCGCCTCGGTCATCGCCAGTGAGTCCCGCCGCCTCGAGCGCCTGGTCGGGGACCTGCTCGAGCTGGCCAAGCTCGACGCCAGCCGCTTCTCCCTGGACGTGCGGCCGACCGACGTGGGCGAGGTGGTCGTCGACACGGCGGAGGGATTTCGGCCCGTCGTCGAGAAGGCCGGGCTGGAGTTGGTGGTGGCAGTTGGTGACCACCAACGACTGGACGCCATGGCCGACCCCGACCGCCTGGCCCAGGTGCTGGCCAACCTGGTCGAGAACGCGTACAAGTTCGCCGAGAGCCGCATCTCGGTGTCGGCCACCGCTCGGGACAGGGCGGGCGTGGAGGTCCTCGTGGAGGACGACGGACCGGGCATCCGGGCCGACGACCTGTCGGCGGTGTTCGAGCGCTCCTTCCACCTGTCACGCCCGCCGGCGCGCCAGATGGGGTCCGGGCTCGGGCTCCCCATCGTGGCCCAGCTGGCCCGGGCGATGGGCGCGACGGTCCGGGCCGAGTCGCCCGTCGCCAACGGTGGCGGCACCCGGATGATCGTGGCGCTGCGGCGCTAACCGGAGCAGGCGGGCACGTCGATCGGCAGCGAGGCGGCGCCGTTCAGCGATACGGCCAGGGGCTGGGTGCCGCCAGCCTGACAGGTGAGCTGCCAGGTGGCCTGGCCACCCCGGTCCGTGGTCGCCGGGTTGGGGCCGTTGACCTGCCACGTCCCGGTCCCACTGAGCTGCGCGCTCACACCCGCGGCCGGGGTCGCCCGCCCCACGCCCTGGGCGTCCACGGTGCGGTTGCTCACGTCGACCACCAGGTTGGCGGGCTGGTTGACCACTGGCGGGTTGGGGGCGATGGCCGAGGTCACGATGGGTCCCGTGAAGCTCTGCAGCCCGAGATTGAGGGTCCGGTTCTCGGCACCCCCGAGGAACAAGATCTGCGGCGTGGCCATGGTCTGGTCTGGCACATGCCACGCCCGGACCCGGTAGCGGCCGCCGAGGATGCTCGGGAGGGACCACCGCCCGTCGGGTCCGGCGGTCACCCGGGCCGTGGCCAAGGCGTTGCCGACGAGGCGTTGGACCTCCACCGTGGCCCCCCCGACGGGGCCGGCCGACCCATCCACAGCACCCGACAGCGTGGCGTGTCCGGGGCCAATCACGACGCCGGGGATCGTCGTGCGCCCGGACACACCCGGCAGCGCGATGCCGGTGAAGTCGGCGGTCGTGGTCGTCGACTGGCTCGGGGCTGTGCTCGGCGGAGGGGGCAGCGCGCTCACCGCTCCGGGGGCGCAGCCCGCCAGGCCCAGCGCGGCCACGGCCAGCAGTGGCGTGCGTGCCAGCCTCATGCCACGAGGGGGAGGGCCTCCACCCTGGCCGGTGACTCGCCCGCTGCGCCGTCGGACCCGCCCCCTGGGCCGGCCCCCCAACGCAGGACCACGTCGGCGGGCGGCTCGACCTCCCGGCGCACGTAGGCCAGGGCCACCGGGCCGCCGAGCGTCGGCGACCGGGCCACGCTGGTGAGCTGGCCGAGTTCCCGCTCTCCCTGCCCGCCCTCGGCGAACAGCGCTGCGCCGACCGGTGGGGCGTCGCCGCCCAGGACCACCATGCCCCGCAGGTGGCGGGGCACCCGGCTCCCCCGGGAATCGATCCGGGCCACGAGCTCCTGGCCGGTGTAGCAGCCCTTGGTGAAGCTGACGGTGCGCTCGACGAGGCCCGTCTCGGCGGGAATGGTGCGCTCGGTCAGCTC
>DASXYV010000062.1:0-2815 GCA_036502305.1 Acidimicrobiales bacterium | reverse complement strand
GCGCCGTCGAGATCGCGTCGCACCCCCAGTCGCTCGGCCGCGAGGCGGCGGACGTGATGGAGAGCGCGCGGTCGATGATGCGGCAGGCGCTGGTGACCGACGGCGCCCGTTCGCCGCTCTGGGCCGGGCGGCGGTCCACCGCCCGCCACTTCGAGATCCTGAGCATCGATCTCGACGAGGCGAAGCGCACCGCCGGGGACCTCGGAGGGACCGTCAACGACGTGTTCGTGACGGGCGTGGCGGGGGGCGCCGCCGCCTACCACCGGGCCCGCGGCGTCGACGTGGACGAGCTGCGGATCTCGATGCCGGTGAGCACCCGCCACGATCGCTCGGTGGCCGGCAATTCCTTCACCCCGGCTCGGGTACTGGTGCCGGCCGGGATCCTCGACCCGGTCGAGCGGTTCCGCGCCGTCCACGACCGCCTCGCCACCGTCAAGGCCGAGCGGGCTCTCGGCCTGGCCGACGCGCTGACCGGGGTGCTGACCGGCCTGCCCGGTCCGCTGCTCACCAGGCTGGTCCGCCAGCAGGTGGAGACGGTGGACCTCGCCGCTTCCAACGTGCGGGGGTCGCCGGTCGACATCTTCGTGGCCGGAGCCCGCGTCCTGTCCAACCATCCCATGGGCCCGACGGGCGGGACCGCCTTCAACGCCAGCGTGCTGTCGTACCGCTCCCAGCTCGACATGGGCATCAACAGCGACTCGGCCGCCATCGACGACCCCGTGCTCCTGCGCCACTGCATCGCCGAGTCCCTCGCCGAGGTGATGGCGGCGGCACCCGCCTGACGCGGCCCTGCGATCGGCCCATAGGATCGGCCCCTAGGATCGGCGCCGTGGAGCTTGACGATCGTGTGGTGGTGGTCACGGGTGGCGCCAGCGGCATCGGCCGGGCTCTGTGCCGGCGCTTCGCCGCCGAAGGGGCACGGGCCGTCGTGGTCGCCGACCTCGCCGCCGAGGGAGCGCGCGCCGTGGCCGCCGCGATCAACGACGGCGACGAGAGTGGGTCGACAACGCGGGCGCTCGCCGTCCCCACCGACGTGAGCCGCGAGGGCGACATCGTCGCGCTCGTCGAGCTGACCGAGGCAACCTTCGGTCCCGTCGACCTGTTCTGCTCGAACGCCGGGATCGCCATCGGTGGCGGGGCCGAGGTGCCCGACGAGTCCTGGGAGACGATCTGGCACGTCAACGTCCTGGCCCACGTCTACGCCGCCCGGGCGGTGTTGCCGGGCATGATCGCCCGGGGTGAGGGCTACCTGCTGAACACGGCCTCCGCGGCGGGACTGCTCACCAACCTCGGCGCCGCCCCCTACTCGGTGACCAAGCACGCGGCCGTCGGCCTGGCCGAGTGGCTCGCCATCACCCACGGCGACGAGGGGATCAAGGTCTCGTGCCTGTGCCCGCAGGGGGTGCGCACGGCAATGCTCCTCGGGGGCCTCGATCCTTCGGCCCCCGAGGGTGGCGACCAGGCGTTCCCGGCCGGTGAGGTGGTGCTGGCATCTGGTGACCTGCTCGAGCCGGAGGACGTCGCCGAGGCGGTGGTCGAGGGACTGCGCGAGGAGACCTTTCTCATCCTCCCCCACCCCGAGGTGGGCGAGTACTTCCGGCACAAGGCCACTGACTACGACCGCTGGCTACGCGGCATGCGGCGGCTCCAGCAGCGCCTGATCGCCGGAGCGTGATCAAGTCAGGATGTTGACCGCCCGTGCGGCGACCACCGCCACGGTCACCAGCGCCACGGAGGCCTGCAGGAGCATCAGCAGCTTGCTCCACGGACTGAGCGGCATCGTGTCCGTGGGGCTGAACGCAGTGCAGTTGGTGAACGACGTGTAGAAGTAGTCGACGAAGCCGGGCATCCAGTCCTCCTGGGCCAGCTCGGGCGTCGACATCTGGGGAAAGAGGAAGTCCGGGCGCCGGCGCTCGCCGAACGCACGCGCCACCGGGCCACCGCGGTCGAGCTCCCAGTACCAGAGGGTGAAGACGAGGACGTTGGTGATCCAGATCTCGATGGCCGACAGGATCAGCGACCGGCCGCCGAGCTTGATGCCGTGTAGGAGGCCGTGCACCAGGAGCCCGGTGGAGAAGGCGTTGAACAGCGAGATGAGGGCGATCAGCGTCACCGAGATGGCGCGGGTCACCTGGGTCTCCCTCGTCAGGCGGACGGGATTGGCGATGACGAGCGGGATGATCAGGGCTGCTTCCAGGGCCGGCAGGATCCACTTCGGGCCGAGAACGAACTTGCCGGGGAGGGCGAAGTACAGGCCGACAGAAGCGGCGACCGTGGCGATGGCCGGCCAACGGTGCTCGCCGAGGGTGAGCTCGCGGCTCAGACGTCGTCCTCGACGCTGTCGGGGCTCCGAGGCGCCTCCCGAACGATGGTGCGCGGGTCGACGTCGGTGCGCATCCCCTTGTACCGGGGGGCCCGCAGGGTGCCGAGGTGGGTCCACTCGCTGAAGGCCACCTCGGCCACGAGGTCGGGCTCGACGAACTGGCCCTGCCGGGCCACCTCGGCCGGCAGCTCGGGCGGCGGAGTGAACGGGCTCGTGGGACGGGCCAGCGGAGCCAGGAGAGCCGCGAGGCGGTCCAGCTCCTGGTCGGTGAAGCCGCTACCCACCCGCCCCGCGTAGCGCAGCTCACCGCCCTGGTAGTACCCGACGAGGAGCGCCCCGAGTCGGCCGGACCGGTTGCCCTGGCCGCTCAGCCATCCACCGACCACCAGTTCCTGGCGCTTCACGTTCTTGACCTTGATCCAGGACGGGGAACGGCGGCCCGGCCGGTAGACGCTTTCGAGGCGCTTGGCCACGAGCCCCTCGAGCCCGCGG
>DASXYV010000061.1:0-3437 GCA_036502305.1 Acidimicrobiales bacterium | reverse complement strand
CGGGCCGGCTGTGCTCTCGGGCCGGCCTCCCGGGCCGGCTGTGCTCTCGGGCCGGCCTCCCGGGCCGGCTGTGCTCTCGGGCCGGCCTCCCGGGCCGGCTGTGCTCTCGGGCCCGCCTCCCCGGCCGGCTGTCTGCTCCCGAGCCGGATCGGCCAGGGCGGCCAGGTTCTCCTGGGCGGCGAGGCGGGTGGCGTCGCTCGATGGCCAGTCGAAGCCGAGTGTGGCCGCCTTGCGCTGCACCTTGTGGGCGTGGAGAAGGGACGGAAGGGCTGCGGGGATCCCGTCCATCACGCTCTCGCGACCCTTCTCCTGCTTCTTGATCTGCTCCCAGTTGGCCATGACGACGTCGGGTGTCTCCGCCTCGACCGTCCCGAACACGTGCGGGTGCCGACGGACCAGCTTGTCGTGCACCCCCCGGGCCACGTCGGCCACGCCGAAGTGGCCCACTTCCGCCGCCAGCACGCTGTGAAAGTAGACCTGGAACAGCAGGTCGCCGAGCTCCTCTTCGAGGTGGTGGTACGACGCCGGACCCGAGTCCAGTCCCTCGATCGCCTCCAGGACCTCGTAGGTCTCCTCGAGCAGGTGGCGGGTGAGCGAGGCGTGGGTTTGCTCACGGTCCCAAGGACAGCGCTGCCGCAGGGTCCGCACCAGCTCCTCGAGCCGGACCAGGTCGGCAGCCACGGGCTCGGCGAGGTGCGGCACGTAGAGCGTCGTGAGGTGGTCGGGCTCGACCGACCGGTCGAGCTCGGCCCAATCGACGTCGAACACAGCCTCGTCCGCCAGCCCCAGTCGCTGCAGCACGGTGACCCTGGCCTCCGGAGGATGATCGACAGCCAGCTTGATATCCGAGAGGACCTCGTCGCTCCAGCACTGCCCCACGAGCAGCGGGCCCCGCTCGCCTGCTGCCTGAGCTCGGAACGAGGGCCCGTCGACCAGACGCACGCTCGAGTCCAGGGGGTCGATTCCCAGGCGGTCCCACGCCAGGTCGAGGAAGGACAGGCCCGGCAGCACCTCCAGCTCGATGCGAGGATCGTCCCGCAGCAGCTGGACGGTCCGCTCCGATACCAATGGCGAGCCCGGCACGGCATAGAGGACCTCCCCGTTGGCCGTCGCCGCCTCGACCAGAGCGTCCACGATCCCGGCGTACACCTCCTCGAACGAGGCGATCGAGTCGTACAGATCGTCGAAGGAGCGGAAGTCGCCCACCGCGACCGCCGCGGGGTGCCGGGCCGTGCGGAGGTATCGGTGGCGGGCGCGGTCGATGGCCGTGCGGGTCGCCGTGGTGATGAGCTCGGGCCCGGCCGGGCCCAGCCCGACCGCCACCACCCGAGGCGTCACGGCGTGGTCGAGCCGATGCCGGACGGCGGGGCGCCAGAGCCGCCCACGGAGGTACTTGGGTTGGCGGGGACGAAGTTGAGCGTCGACGACGGCGGCGACGGCGGCGGCACGATCCCGGCCTGGTTGCCGCGGGTCGCGTAGGTGCCGTAGCGAGGATTGATGGCCACGCTGGCACGGCGCTCGCTGCGCTGCAGGGTGGTGGTCAGCGCCGTCTGGGCATTGGCCAGGAGGGCAGCGCGGATCTGGGGCTGCGCCTGGGCCAGGGACAGCGGCTGGCGGCTCGTCACGTCGATGAGGTGCCAGCCGAACTGGGTCTGGATGGGCTGGCTGAGCTGCCCGGTGGGCAGCCCGTCGACGGCCTGCTCGAACCCGGTCACGAAGCGTCCCGTGGGTCCGCAACCCAGCTGCCCGCCGGTGGTGGCGCTGGCCTGATCCTGTGACTGGGACCGGGCGACATCAGCGAAGGCGGCGCCGGCCACGATCTGGGCCCGCAGGGCGGCCGCGTCGGCCTGGGTCGCGACCAGGATGTGGCTGACGCACTGCTGGACGAAGCTCTGCTGGTGCGTGGCGTAGTACTGGGCCATGGCCGCGGGTCCGATGTCGACGTGCGCCAGCTGCGCCTCGAGCGCCGTCACCTCGGCCGAGTGTCGGATCAGGCTGTTCTGGTAGGACACCGGCAGCCCGCTGAGGACTCTGGCCCCACCGAGGGCGGTCGCCGTGTCGCCCCGGGCCAGGCTGAGGTCCTGGCTGCTGATGGTGATCCCTCGGCGAACGGCCTCCTGGTGGACAAGCTGGAAGACGATCTGGCGGTTGAGGACCTGGGCCACGAACGAGCTGTCGAAGCTGTCCTGGCCGGCGCCGGTGACCTGGCTCTGGCTCTGGATCTGGTTCAGGTAGGCGGGATCGCTCCGTATGGCCATCAGCTCGGAGTTGAGGTCTCCCTGGCTGATGGTGGCGCCGTTCACCTTGGCCGCGTAAGGGGCCGTGGCGTTGCATCCGGCGCCGGCGAGGGCGAGCACGCCGACCGCGAGGACGAGGACCTTTCGCACGGTCTCGGGATGCTACCGGCTGCCCCCGACCCGTTGGCCATCGGGGCGCCCGTCACCGGCGTCGGCGTCGCTGCCGGCGTCGGTGCCGACCGGAACGAGCTCGCCCAGCAGCTGGACCAACGCCCCTGGAACGTCCACCCCTCCGGGAAGGGGCACCACCACCTGCTCCAAGTCCTCCTTGTAGACCGCCCCCGGGTGCCGGCGCCGGAGGCCGACCTGGGTGCTGGCCTTGAGCGAGAGCGGGGCCAGGCGGGCCACCGCCTGGCCTCCGCTGATGCCGCCCCGACGGGCCGGCGTCACCGTGATCTCACGCACACCCGCGCGGACGCACTCGGCCCGCAGGCGTCCGACGGCCAGCAGGGCCTCGGCAGGCGGCGGCAGGGGCCCGTAGCGGTCGAGCCACTCGGTGCGGATGTCCTCCACCTCCGTGGGCGTGGTGACCGCAGCGAGCCGGCGGTAGGCCTCGAGGCGCAGATCCTCACGAGCGACGTAGTCGCTCGTGAGGTGGGCGTCCACGGCGAGGTCCAGCTTGATCTCGGCGGGCTCGCGACGGACCTCCCCCTTCAGGTCGGAGACCGCCTCGCTGACCATCTGCACGTACAGGTCGTAGCCGACGGCAGCGATGTGGCCCGACTGGTCCGAGCCCAGGAGGTTGCCGGCGCCGCGGATCTCCAGGTCCCGCATGGCGATCTTGAAGCCTGACCCCAGCTCGGTGTGCTCGCCGATCGTGCGCAGACGCTCGTAGGCCTCCTCGGTCAGGGTCCGATCGGGAGGGAAGAAGAGGTAGGCGTAGGCCCGCTGGCCTGCCCGACCCACCCGGCCCCGGAGCTGGTGGAGCTGCCCCAGTCCCAGGCGGTCGGCCCGGTCGACGACGAGCGTGTTGACCGTGGGCATGTCGATGCCCGACTCGATGATCGTCGTGCACACGAGCACGTCGTACTCGCCCTCCCAGAAGTCGAGCACGACCTTCTCGAGCGACCCTTCGTCCATCTGCCCGTGCGCGATCGCGACACGCGCTTCGGGGACGAGGTCGCGCACACG
The DNA here is from genome assembly GCA_036502305.1 of Acidimicrobiales bacterium. Lineage (GTDB taxonomy): Bacteria > Actinomycetota > Acidimicrobiia > Acidimicrobiales > AC-9 > AC-9. Next base: position 9 of record DASXYV010000061.1, on the reverse strand, counting down.
CGCCGCGGT
>DASXYV010000060.1:0-5293 GCA_036502305.1 Acidimicrobiales bacterium | reverse complement strand
TGTCATCCTCGGGCCGGCCTCCCGGGCCGGCTGTGAGGACAGCCGCCGACTCCTCGGGTTGACGCCAGTAGCCGGCGAAGACGTGGTTGGACCGGGCGATGACCTCGCCCTCGTCGTCGGTGCTGACCTTGACACCCACCGCCGGGAGCCCCGCCCGGCTGAGGCGGCGGGCCCGCTCGGGCGGATCGAGGTCGTCCCACTCCAGCGGGGCCCGGTTGACCGTCAGCAACGGCGAGGTCTCCGTCAGGCCGTAGATCTGGATGAACTCCCAACCGAGCTCGTCGCCCACCCGCTCGATGATCTTCGACGGCGGCGGCGCGCCCGCGACCACGATTCGCACCGTGCCTGCGCCCGGTACCGGACGGCCCTGCTCTCGACGGGCTGTGGCCGCGTCGAGCACGGCGGCCACCACCGCCGGGGCACCGCACATGAGCGTCACGCCCTCGGACTCCACCCGAGCCAGGATCTCCTCACCGTCGACCTTGCGCAGGACGACGTGACGGGCGCCCATCCCGGTCGTCGCGTAGGGCATGCCCCAACCGTTGCAGTGGAACATCGGCAACGTGTGGAGCAGCACGTCCCGGTCGGTGACGGTGGTGTGCCATCCGAAGATGACGGCGTTCAGCCAGCAGTTGCGGTGCGTGAGCTGCACGCCCTTGGGTCGGGCCGTGGTGCCCGAGGTGTAGTTGATGCTGCAGGTGGCGCGCTCGTCGGGCTCCCATCGGTTCGGGCCGGCGGCGTCGTCGGCACTCTCGGCGAAGAGCTCCCGGTCCTGCACCCCGTCGAGGACGATGCGCTCTTTGACGTTCACCTCGGCCAGCGCGTCGTCCAGCTCGGGGTCGACCAGGAGGACCGTCGCCCCCGAGTGGTCGATGATGTAGCCGACCTCCTGGGTGTTCAACCTGAAGTTGATCGGCACGAGCACCCGCCCGAAGCCGCTGACGCCGAAGAACGACACCAGGAACCGCCCCGAGTTGGGGCTCACGATGGCCACCCGCTCTCCTGGGCTGATCCCCAAGTGATCGAGGGCGGCGGCCATTCCTCGCGCCCGCCGGTGGAGCTGGGCGTAGGTCAGCCGGCCCAAGGAGCCCGTCTCCCCCGGCTCGTCGACCAGGGCGACCCGCTCGGCGTAGGCGGAGCCCGCCCGCTCGAGGAAATCGCCGACCGTAAGCGGTACCTCCATGACGCCCCCTCTCGACGTGGTCAGCAGACGCGTCAACTTATCCCAGGAGTCGTCAGCTGGCCCGGCCGAGGTCAGGGCCGGCCCGGGAGGCCGGCTCGCGGACCAGGCCGAGCTCGGGTACTCGCTCGATGGCCAGGTCCGGGCGCAGTCGCCGCTGAGCTCGGTCGAGCTGGCGCCTCACCGAGTCCCACTGCCGGTGCTGCGATGCCGACCTGGGGCGCTCACCCAGGGCCAGCTTGCGGTCGCCCACTCCCCACTGCTCCCGGTAGCTCTCGACCGCAAGTACCGCCTGGCGCCACGTGGCCCGCTCGACGGGCGCCGACGGACGCCGACCGAGCTCAGTCACCACGTAGGCCGGTGGAGAGACTTCTGCCGCTCTGACCAGGGACCGCTCTCGGCGACTCGTCGCCTGAACGAGGATCTCGCGGCTCGCCAGGTCGGACCGGCGCGACGTCAGTCCTGCCGAGCGACTGGCGGCGTCTGCCTCCAGCTCGCGGCGGCGATCGGCCAACCGGGCGTCGCGGTTCTCCCATCGCCGGACCTCGGCCTCACGGAATGAGAGCTCGGTGCCGACATCCTGGGCCTCCTCCCTCGCCGCCCGGCGACCGGTCCAGGCTCTCCTCGCCCCGATGCGATCCAGTCGGGCCGCCGCGTCCGACCGGGCGGACCGGGCGGCGGTCAGCCGATCGGCGGCCCTGGCCCGCTCCTGATCGAGCCGGGCCAGGGCCGCGGTGGGGTCGGGAGCGACGGCGCGGGCCAGGCGACGCTCGACATCGTCGAGACGACGACGCAGCTGGCCGGGCGAGCCGACCGGCTCGGGCGCCGCCCGCAGCTCGGGCCCGGTTCGGTCACCGCACCGACCGACACCGTCGACGACATAGCGACGGTCCTCGCCGGCCACGCCGCACACGGTTCGGCCATCACCGATGACCAGAGCCCGATCCGGCCGCGCCTTCCTGGCCTCTCGAACCGTGGTGGCATAGGCGTGCCGCAGCTCGACCGCCGTCGCGGTGGCCGCGCGCATCGACAACGTCGTTCCCTGGTCGGTTCGGAGATCGAGGACCTGGCGCTCGATGTCGACCCCGGTCACCGTCGCCCGGGCGCCGGTCACCAGGCCGGCGCCCCGCCCGCCACGACCGACCATGACGCGGTCACCCACCGCCATCTCGCGGCGACCGACGGGCATCGACTCGCCCAGCTGGCCGGCGGCGATCAGCTCGGCTCGTGCTGCGGCATTCAGCTCATCGATCTCTCGCCGGGTGAAGGCGACCATGGCGGGCTCGCGTCCCGCCTGGCGCTCGGCCCACCAGTCGGCCACCACGCGTTGGCGAACGGCCGCGGCCGACGAGCCCACGACAACGGGGCCGCCGTCAGTACCCCGATCGACGACCTGGACCCAGCCGCTCCCGACGATCCGCTCCGCGGTCGTCGTCGTTCGTGGCGCATCGAGGGCGATCGACCCTAGGCTCTCACCCAACCGGCGAAAGGCTCCCGCCTCCCCGGGCCGCAACTGGCGGCGCTCGCCGACCACGATGACCCTGGCGCCGGCTCGCTCGGCGCCGTCGAGCACCGCCCCCAGGGTGGCCGCGCCCAGTCGGCCGGCGTCGTGCACGACGAGGACGTCGGCTGGTAGCGCGGGCCGAGCCGGCCCCTCCAGCTGGGCCAGTACGTCCGCCAGCGGCGTGGTCTCGATGCCGGTGACCGCCTCGAGGTCTGCGGCCTGCTCGGCGCTCGGCGCGCTAGCGGCGACCCGAAGGCCGCTGGACTGCCATCCGTCGCGCGCAGCGTCCAAGGCGTCAGCGGATCCGGCCCATCGTGTGCCCGTGGCGACCACCACGCCGGCTCCCGAGGACAGCAGCTCTCGCACCGCAGCCGACTGTGCCGACGGGAGCTGCGGGCGCAGCGACAGAGCCGACTCGAGCGCCACCGGCTCCGCCACGCCCACGCCGTCGTGACCGCGCCGCCGCGCCGAGCCCACCAGCGCGCGCTCGGCCGCCAGCACCTCGGGGGTCGTCCAGCGCGCCTCCTCCACGTGACGGGAGTCCGAGCACGGCGGGACGGGCCGGACGAGGTCCGAGCCCAGCACCGCGTCGGCGATTGCCTCGACCCCCGCCGCATCGGCCCCGTCCGGAAGCGCCGAGCAGCACGCCCGCACCACGTCCCGACGTGCGAACGTCGACGCCGAGGCGGTCAGGCCGTCGGGGCCGATGATGCTCCTGATCCAGTCCTCGGTCGGGAGGCCCACGTCGGTCGGCTCCGGTCGCCGCGTTCCGGTCATCGCCGCGGCCAGCTCGCGTCGACCGAGGCCGGAGGATTCGGCGCGCGCCCGCCACTCGCCGACGAGTGTCTCGAAGCTGACGTCCAGGTCCTTGTTGCTCCGGGTGGCGAGCTGGGCGACCCGCGCCGCTCTCGGGCCCGATACGCCCTCCTCGGCGAGCCGCGCCTCGATCTCCTGGCGACGCCTCGAGAACGCCCGCACCACCGAGCGGTCGATCCCCTCGATGTCGGCCATGCCCGCCCTCAGCGCACCCCACTCCAGACCGAGGCGCCGGCGCAGCTCGTGCCGAAGGTGGGCCTGGTACAGAGCACCTGCGGTGCGGGCGTGTGCGTACAGCCCTCGGGCGTCGAATGCCGACCACCGGCCATCGCTGCCAGCGACCACGTTCGCCACCACCACGTGGGTGTGGAGATGGGGATCAGGGGCCCGGCTGGTGCGATGGAGGAAGGCCGCGCCGACCAGGCCGTCGACGGTGATGCTGCGGCGGCCGTCGCCGCTGCCGCGGCGGGCCGTGATCGCTTCCCGCTCGAGGTAACCGATGGCGGCGGCAACGGCGGACTGGTGGGCGAGCCGCACCTGATGGGCGGCGGCCGGGTCCCCGAGGGCGAAGCAGAGCGACACCGACTTGGGAGCGGCGAAGGTCAGGTCGAAGCCGGCGACCCGCACCCGGTCCTGGGAAGGGTTGAGCACCTCGCCGGAGGCGGGGTCGGCGCCGGCGAGCACGGCCTCGAGCTCGGCGGCGTCGACGGATCCCCGCAGGCCCAGGGCCGCGGAGGCCCGGCCCAACCAGGCCCCGTCAGGCTCCTGGCCGGGACGACGATGGTCCTCCCTCCCGGCGGCGACGGCCTCCAGGTAGTAGCGGGCGCCGCCCCGTCTCACCTTGGCGATGCTGAGCACGACAGCGCCGCATCATAGCCTTTCGATGACTTTCATGCACTGTCGTGGAAGTGGGCGCGAAAGGGGGGCCGCGAGCGCCCGATTTCGATGAGAATCCCGAACTTGAGCTGAGCTGGCCGGGGCGGCCGCCCCCGCCCCGCGCCTCAGCGGTAGGCGGCCAGGATGCGCCCGGCCGCCCGTCGCCCGGCGTCGACCAGGTCGGGAGGATCGATCACCTCGGCCTCGGGGCCGAGGCGCACCAGGAGCCGCTCCAGCCAGGCCGTGCCGGAGACGGCCAGGGTCACGACCAGGCCGCCGTCAGCGCGCTCCTCGACGTCGAGGGTGGGGTACGCCTCGACCACCCAGCGCGCGGGGCGGGGGATCGACAGCCGCACGAGTCTGGCCTCGGGGCCGGGCGCGAACACCCGCTCCGGCACCGAGCCGGCCGGGGCCTCGAAGCCCTCCTGGGCCAGCCGGGCGGCCTGGATCCGGTCGATCCGGAAGAGCCGGACGTCGCCCGCGAGGTGGCAGAACCCGTCGAGGTACCAGTGGCCCTCGCTGGAGAACGCCGCGTAGGGATCGACCCGGCGGGTCGTGCGCTCGTCCCGGGAGGCGGAGTAGTAGTCGATCTCGAGCTGCCGACGGTCGGCGATGGCCCGATGCACGACCTCCAGGTTGGCGGGCTCGTCGAGGTCGATGGCGATACGGCGCCGGTCACCGAGCACCGTCTCGAGCTTGGCCAGGACGCGAGCCAGGGCGCCGTTCGGATCAGCGCCCGGCACGGCCAGGATGGCTCGGGCCGAGGCGGCCACGGTGAAACCCTCGGCCGCGCTCAGCCGGCGGGGGCGGGCCAGATGGAGACCAAGGTTGGCTGATACCCACTCGTCGGACACGATGAGCTCGATGAGCTGATCCGGCGTGTACGTAGGCAGGCCGCAGCAGGCGGCGAGCTCCAG
>DASXYV010000059.1:0-14344 GCA_036502305.1 Acidimicrobiales bacterium | reverse complement strand
TGCCCACCTGCACCCCTCGGTAGTCCACCTCCGAGCCGGGGTGCACGTTCTGGCCCAGGTGGGAGAAGGTGGCGCTGAGCGGGTAGGCGGTCGAGAAGAAGTCGTAGGCCCCGCCCACCGCCCGGTACACCACGGCCAGGGTGAGCACGGTCACCCCGAGGGCCACCACGATGCGGCGGGGCCGGGTGAGCAGCATCAGCCGACGATCCTCGCCGTGCCCTGCCCGCCGAAGAAGATGAGCGAGCCGAGCAGGTTGAGCAGCACGATGACGATGATCGACGAGCGGATGGCCTTGCCCGCGGCCACACCGACGCCCGCCGGTCCACCCGTGGCGTAGTAGCCGTAGTAGCAGTGGATGAGCACCACCGCCACGACGAAGAAGAACGCCTTGATGAACGAGAAGAACAGGTCCTGGGGCGGGAGGAACAGGTTGAAGTAGTGCTGGTAGACGCCGCCGGACAGCGTGAAGAACTTGGTGACGATGAGCTGGCTGGCCAGGTAGCTGGCGAAGAGGGCCGCCAGGTAGATCGGGATCAGGGCGATCAGGGCCGCCCACAGCCGCGTCCCCACCAGGTACACGAAGCTGTCGACGCCCATGACCTCCAGGGCGTCGATCTCCTCTGACACGCGCATGGCGCCGAGCGAGGCGGTATAGCCCGCGCCGACTTGAGCGGCCATGGCGATGCCGGCCACGAGCGGCGTGATCTCCCGGGTGTTGGCCAGCGAGGAGATGATGCCGGTGAAGGCTTGGGCCCCGACCTGCTGGAGCCCCTTGAACCCCTCCAGCCCGACCTCGGTGCCGGTGAAGAACGTGTTGGCGAACACGACGAAGAACATGCCGCCACCCACGACGAGCGCACCTGCGCCGATCGCCACGTCGGACACGAGCGACACGATCTCGTTCCGGTGGCGCGCCGCCTCCGGCAGGCCCCGGAGTACCCGGGCGTAGAAGGCCAGCTGGTCGAACAGGCCCTCGGCGAGCGCGCTGACACTGCGGAACGGTCGGCTCGCCGGACGGACGACGCGGTCGATGACGGGCGTGGCCACCTCAGATGCCCTTCTGGGGGACGAAGTTGAAGTAGATGACCGTGCCGACGAAGTTCACGAAGAACAGCAGGATGAACGTGATCACGACCGCCTGGTTCACGGCGTCGCCCACGCCCTTGGCGCCGCCCTTCACGGTCATGCCCTTGTAGCAGGCGACCATGGCGGCGATGAAGCCGAAGGCGATCACCTTCACCACCGCGGTCTGGAGATCGGCGAGCTGGCTCAGCTCGTTGAAGCCGCTGAAGAAGCTGCTGCTGGTCACGTGGAGGACCTGGACTCCGAAGAACAGGCCGCCGCCGATGCCGGCGATGGCGGTGACCGCCTCGAGCAGGAGGGCGATGACCGTGGCGGCGAGGATCCGCGGCAGGACCAGGCGCTGGATCGGGTTGACCCCCATCACCTCCATGGCCGAGATCTCGTCGCGGATCCGCCGTGAGCCCAGGTCGGCAGTCATGGCCGAGCCGCCGGCCCCGGCGATGATGAGGGCCGTCGCCACTGGCGACTGCTCGCGGATGACGGCCAGGACCATGGCCGCGCCCAGCTGGGACTGGGCACCGATCTGCTGGAGGAACCCGCCCACCTCGAGGGCGATGACGATGCCGAAGGGGATCGAGATGAGGATGACCGGCAGTGTGCAGACCTTGGCCAGGAACCAGCACTGCTCGACGAACTCCTGCAGCGGGAACGGCCGTCGCGTGATCAGCCGCACCGACTCGAGCGCCAGCGCGAACATGCCTCCGGTCTCCTCGAGGAGCCGGTTGACCTTCCGGTTGCCCGGTATCACTACTGCCATCGACCAGTCCCTCCACGGGCCCGCGCCGTCATTCCGGGAATCCGGCCAGACGGGATCGACTTCACCTGCTCTCCCAGGCGGTCGGTCCGGACCGCCGGTACACCCTTCGGTGTGTTTTGTGTCCTATGCCCGGAAGATCCCAATCCCACTGGGGTCAAGGTAGTCTCTGTATTCGCCGAGGTGACGTCGGACACCTCCCTGAGCGGGGCTTCCGCCCGGTCCAGGTCCAGTTCGGGGCCGGTGTGGCGTTTGTCACGATTGGGCCGGCCGAGCCGCTAGCGTGTGCGGAGAGCCCGGCAGCGAAGGGCGTGGCCCGGCCCGAGTGGCGGCCCCCGGCGGCGGCAGCTGGCGAGACCAGCTGGGCCACGGGGTAGGGGTCCAGCTGCCCGGCGCCGAACTACCAATTACCCGAGTGTCGAACCGAGGGAAGGCCGGTGGCCGAGGAAGCCGTCATCTCGCTGCGTGGAGTCACTAAGTCGTTCGGCTCGCACACAGTCCTGCAGGACATCTCCTTCGACGTCCCCAAGGGTCGGATCACCGCCATCATGGGTCCGTCGGGGACGGGCAAATCCGTGATGCTCAAGAACATCATCGGGCTCCTCCAGCCCGAGGCGGGTGAGATCTGGGTCGAGGGCGAGCAGGTCGTCGGCATGCGGGACCGCGACCTCTACCGGATCCGGCGCAAGATGGGCGTGCTGTTCCAGGATGGCGCCCTGTTCGGCTCGATGAACATCTACGACAACATCGCCTTCCCGCTGCGCGAGCACACCAAGAAGGGCGAGAGCGAGATCCGCGACAAGGTCATGTCCAACGCCGAGCTCGTCGGCCTGCTGGACCACATGAAGAAGCTGCCGGGCGAGGTCTCCGGAGGGATGAAGAAGCGGGCGGGACTGGCCCGGGCCATGGTCATGGACCCCGACATCATCTTCTTCGACGAACCCGACTCCGGTCTGGATCCCGTTCGTGTGGCCTACCTCGACGAGCTGGTGAAGAACGCCCAGCGTGAGACCGGGTCGACGTTCTTCATCATCTCCCACAACATCCCGTCGATGATGCGCACGGCCGAGTACATGGGCGTGCTGTTCCGCTCCGAGCTGGTGAAGTTCGGTAGCAAGGACGAGATGAAGACCAGCAAGAACTCGATCATCCGTCAGTTCCTCGCCGGGAAGTCGAAGGGTCCCATCGGCATGGACGAGATGTCTGGCGACGTCGACATTCAGCAGGAGGACTGGGACGAGGAGGGCCCCGTGGCCGACGAGGCCGAGCAGACCGAGGTCATGACCGTCTGAGGCCGTCGGCCCCGTGGGGCCCCGGTTCGACACGCGAAGAGGAGTCCGGCACGGACGGGTCGTGACGACGACGGTGGAGGCGTCCGGTCAGTCGACCCTCGGTGAGCGCCACGCCGCCGATGACCACGGCCCCGCCGACGATCAGGTTCCAGCCCGCCTGCTCCCCGAGCGCGACGACGCCCAGCACCACGGCGACGACGGGGATGAGGTACGTCACCATGGAGGAACCGGTCGCCCCCGCCTCCCTGACCAGGGCGTGGTACAGGAGGTAGGCGAGGCCGGTGTTCACGGCGCCGAGCACGACCATGGCGGCCACCACCCTGGCGGTGAGATGTACCGGACCTGTCGCCACGGCTGGCGCCAGCAGGCCCATGACGATTGCGGCGGCGGCGACCTGGCCTGCGGCCAGCGACAACGGGGTCAGGGCGCGACCGGAGAGGAAGCGGCGGGTGTAGACGAAGCCGACCCCGTAGCACGCGGCGGCGCCGAGGCAGGCCAGCTCGCCCCCGAGGGTGCCGAAGGTCGACCCCGGTCGCCACGGAGCCAGGATCACCACCGCCCCGAGGAAGCCGGTGACGAGTCCGACCATCCTCGCCCGGGTGGGCCGCTCGTCGGGCAGGACGGCGATGGCCAGGGCGACGGTGAACAGCGGGGTCGTGGCGTTGGAGACGCCGGCCAGGTCGGACGAGACGCGCTGCTCGCCCCAGGCGAAGAGGTAGAAGGGGGCCACGTTCGAGACCACTCCGAGAACGGCGAGGTGGCCCAGATCGGCCGCCCCCAGCTTCGGCGAGAGACGACGGAGTGTGAGCGCGACCACCAGGACCAGAGCGAGGGCGCCCGTCGTCAGCCGGGCCACGACGATCTGCGTTGGTTCGAGCCCCTCCAGGCCGATCTTGATGAGCAGGAAGCTCGTGCCCCAGATGACAGCGAGGGCGACGAGCCGGACCCGTGCAGCTCGGTTCAGGGGCCCACCTCGGACGAGCGCACGTGGTTGCGCGCCCGGAAGCGGATCAGCCGGTTGACGGCGTTCAGGTAGGCGCGGGCCGACGCCTCCACCACGTCGGTCGACACGCCGTGCCCGGAGACCCGCGCCCCCCTGGCCTCGAGCTGGACGACCACGTCACCGAGGGCATCGATGCCTCCGGTCACCGACGACACGTTGAACCCGGTCATGGTGGCCTCGATGCCGGTGGCCACCCGGATCGCCTGGCAGGCGGCGTCGATCATGCCGTCGCCCTCGGCCGACGCTTCGGACTTGGTCCCCGCCCGGCTGACGATCACGCGGGCGTGGGGCACGCCGACGGTGCCGCCGGACACCTCCAGGGATTCGAGCGCGAACGCCTCCTCCATGCTGGCACCGAGCTCTTCGACCACGATGGCCTCGAGGTCCGCCTCGGTGATCTGGACCTTGCGGTCGGCCAGCTCCTTGAACCGGCTGAACGCGGTGTTGAGGGCGTCGCCATGGACCGAGAGACCCATCTGAGCCAGAGTCTCGGAGAAGGCATGGCGACCCGAGTGCTTGCCGAGAACGATCTGGCGGCCCTGCTGACCCACCGTCGAGGCGTCGATGATCTCGTAGGTGCTGCGCTCGGCCAGCACGCCGTGCTGGTGGATGCCCGACTCGTGGGCGAAGGCGTTGCGGCCCACGACCGCCTTGTTGTACTGGACCGGATAGCCAGTGAGCCGGCTGACCAGACGGGAGGCGCGGGCCAGCTCCTCGGTGCGGGCAACCGTCTCCAGCCCGGGGAACTGATCGGGCCGGATCTTGAGGGCCATCACCACCTCCTCGAGGGCGGCGTTCCCCGCTCGCTCGCCGAGGCCGTTCACGCACACCTCGACCTGCCGGGCGCCCGCCCGGACTCCGGCCAGGCTGTTGGCCACGGCCATGCCCAGGTCGTTGTGGCAGTGGGTCGACAGCACGTAGTCCCCCGCCACCTCCTTGCGTACGTGCTGGATGAGGGCGCCGAAGTCCCATGGGATGCCGTAGCCGACCGTGTCGGGGATGTTGAGCGTCGTCGCCCCGGCCTCCACCGCGGCCTGGAGGACCTCCATCATGAAGTCGAGCGGCGTACGGGTGGCGTCCTGGGGGCTGAACTCGACGTCGTCGGTGTGCTCTCGGGCGCGGCTCACTCCTGCCCTCGTCTCGGCCACCACCTGCTCGGGCGTCATCCGCAGCATGTGCTCCATGTGCGACGGGCTGGTCGAGATGAAGACGTGGATGCGGGCGCGGTCGGCCTCGCGAACGGCGGACCAGCAGCGGTCGACGTCGCCCCGGTGGGTCCGGGAGAGCCCGGCGATCGCCGGTCCCCGCACGGTGCGGGCGATGGTCTGGACGGCCTCGAAATCACCGTCGCTGGCCACAGGGAAACCGGCCTCGATGTAGTCCACCCCGAGACGCGCCAGCTGCTCGGCGATCTCGAGCTTCTCGCCCACATCGAGCGAGATGCCCGGCGACTGCTCCCCGTCCCGCAGGGTCGTGTCGAAGATGATCAGCTGGTCGGCCATCGCAGTTTCCTTACTTCCGGGGCCGGCCACCTGGGGCCGGCCTCGGATTTGTCCCGAAAGTCGTGTGTTGTCGGCGCGGATGCAATAAAAAACCCCCTGGGCCCGAAGGCGCAGGAGGCGTGGGCGAGCGCTGGCAGCGCTCGCCGTCAGGTAAGGAGGAGGCTCGTGGCGGATAGAACCTTGTTCATGATGGAAAGATCGTCGCAAAAGAGGCGCAGGGCGTCAAGGCGATTGGGCGCGCATCGAACAGGAGGGACGCGCTGATGCTGCAGCGATGGGTGCGGATGGTTGTGCTCCTGGGTTTGCTCGCCGGGCTCACGGTGGCCGTGGCTCTTCGCGTACGCCGGCCCGGGCCGGGCGCCAACGGCGCCCGGTACAGCCCGCTGGCGACCGAGGACTGGCCGCCGGTGCCCCCTCGGGTGCAGACCGACGAGCGCTGGATCGAGCCGGACGGTCGTGTCTGTCCCGCCTCCCACCCGATCAAGGCCAAGCTGTCGAGCGGACGCTTCCACCTGCCGGGGATGGCGGTCTACGACCGCACGATTCCCGACCGCTGCTACGCCACCGCCGAGGGGGCCGAGCTCGACGGCCTCCAGCGCTCCAAGCACTAGAAGAGCGGGCAGGGCCGGCGGCGGGAGAGGGGCCCCCGGCGCCAACAGACCGGCGCCAATAGACCGGCGCCAACAGATCAGCCCGACGTGACGCTGTGCACGTCGAGGATGCCGTCGGCTCGAGCCAGGCGCTCGAGCACATCGGGCGGCGTCGGTCGATCGGTTGACAGGACCATGAGCGCGGTGCTGGCGTGGGCCGAGGGGCCGACGGCCATGCTGGAGATGCTCACCTCCGCCTCGCCCAGGGCGAGGCCGACCACGCCGATCATGCCGGGCCGGTCGTCGTTGCGGACCACGAGCATGTGTCGGGCCGGTGGGACCTCGACGGTGTGATCGTCGACCATGACGATGCGAGGCTCTGCCCGCACCCCCGCCAGGGTCCCGGCCACGGCGTGATCGGGACCGCGCAGGGTGACCAGGTTGACGAAATCGCGCGCCGACGTGGTGGTCGACTCCCTCACCGCCAGGCCGCGCTCCTCGGCCAGCTGCGGGGCGTTGACGTAGGACACCGGCTCCTCGGTGCCGGCGGCGAAGAGCCCCTTGAGGATCGACAGGGTGAGGATCCGGGTGTCGTAGCCGGCGAGGGCACCCTGGTACTCGATGTCGAGCTGGTCGGGCAGACCCTCGTTGAGCGAGGCGAAGATGCGTCCCAGCCGCTCGGCGAGCGGCAGGAACGGCCGCACAGTCTCTGACGCTTCCCCGGCACCGACGTTCACCGCCAGCGGCACGAAGTCGCCGGCGAGGGCGAGCAGCACCTGCTCGGCGATGGTGACTCCCGCCTTGTCCTGAGCCTCCCGCGTGCTGGCCGCCAGGTGCGGGGTCACCACGACAGTGTCCAGCTCGAAGAGTGGCGACGCGGTGGTCGGCTCGGTGGCGAACACGTCGATGCCGGCGCCGGCGACCCGGCCCGAGCGGACGGCTTCGGCCAGCGCGTCCTCGTCGACGATGCCTCCCCGGGCGGTGTTGATGATCCGCAATCCGGGCTTGGCCACGGTGAGGAGGTCCTTGCCGATCAGCCCGAGCGTCTCGGGCGTCTTGGGCAGGTGGACGGTGACGAAGTCGGCCTGGGCCACCAGGTCCTCGAGCGACGTCATCGTCACGCCCATCTGGCGGGCCCGCTCCGTGGACACATACGGGTCATACGCGTACAAGCGCATCCCGAACGAGTGAGCCCGCTGAGCCACGAGCGCCCCGACGCGCCCGAGACCGACGATGCCGAGCGTCTTGCCGTGCAGTTCGACGCCCTCCCAGCGGGAGCGTTCCCATTTCCCGGCGATGAGCGCGGCGTGGGCCTGAGGAAGGTTGCGGGCCTGGGCCAGCAGGAGCGCCATGGTGTGCTCGGCGGCCGACAGGATGTTGGACTGCGGCGCGTTCACCACCATCACGCCCCGACGGGTGGCGGCGGCGACGTCGACGTTGTCCACGCCGATGCCCGCCCGGCCCACGACCACGAGATCGGAGCCGGCGGCGAGCGCGTCGGCGTCCACCGTGGTGGCAGAGCGGACGATGAGGGCGTGGGCACCGACCAGGGCCTGCCGGAGGTCCGTCGGCGACAAGCCGATGCGAACGTCGACCTCGTTCCCGGCGGACCGCAGCAGCTCGATACCCCCGTCGGCAACGGGCTCGGTCACGAGTACACGGCTCACGACGCCGCTTCCCCAAGCACCTCGGCCAGCCGCCCGAGACCTTCCATGAGCTGGTCGTCAGCGAGCGCGTACGAGAGCCGGGCGTAACCCGGGGAGCCGAACGCCTCGCCGGGAACGACCGCGACGCGGGCCTCGTCCAGCAGGACGGCGGCCAGCTCCAGCGATGACGTCGGTCGGTGGCCCCCGATGGACCGCCCCAGCAGGCCGGCCACCGACGGGAAGGCGTAGAAGGCACCCTCCGGCTCCACGCAGGACACCCCCGGGATGTCGTTCAGCCCGGCGTACAGGAGGCGCCGGCGTCGGTCGAACACCTGCCGCATGGCGCTCATGGCCGAGAGGTCGCCAGACACCGCAGCGAGGGCCGCCCGCTGGCAGACGTCGGCCACGTTGGAGGTGGAATGCGACTGGAGGTTGATCGCCGCCCGGACCACCTCGGTTGGACCGATCAGCCAGCCGACCCGCCAACCGGTCATGGCATAGGTCTTCGCCACTCCGTTGACCACCACACAGCGCTCGGCGGCGTCGGGCACGAGGACGGGCAGCGAGTGGTGCGTCCGCCCCCCGTAGACGAGGTGCTCGTAGATCTCGTCGGTCACCACCCACAACCCCCGCTCGGCCGCCCACCCGCCGATCGCCTCGATCTCATGGGCGGGATAGACGGCGCCGGTCGGGTTGGACGGCGAGACGAACAGCATCACCTTGGTGCGTGGCGTGCAGGCCGCCTCCAGCTGCTCCACGCTCACCCGGAAGCCGGTCGACTCGTCGGCGTGCACGACGACCGGGACGCCTCCAGCGAGGGCGATCGCCTCCGGGTACGTCGTCCAGTACGGAGCCATGACGAGGACTTCGTCGCCGGGGTCCAGCAGCGTGGCGAAGGCCTGGAACACGGCGTGCTTGGCCCCGTTGGTCACGAGTACCTGGGTCGCCTCGACGGCGAGGCCCGAGTCGCGGGCGGTCTTGGTGACGATCGCCTCTCGCAGCTCGGGCAGGCCGGCCGTGGGGGTGTAGCGGTGGTTGCGTGGATCCCGGCAGGCGGCCACCGCGGCCTCGACGATGGGCTCGGGCGTGGGGAAGTCGGGTTCCCCAGCCCCGAAGCCGACGACGTCCTCACCGCTGGCCCGGAGGGCCTTGGCCTTGGCGTCGATCGCCAGCGTGGCGGACTCCGCCACGGCGCCGACGCGCCGCGACACGGCGTGGGCCCGGCTGCCGGTTGCATCCCGACTGCTCGAAGTGTCGAGCGAAGCGGTCATGGTGCCATGCTTGCACAGTGCCAGCCGAACACAGATCCAATAGACCGCCGGCCGAGATTCGCATACCGGGCCATCTCCTGCCCTCGGATGGGCGCTTCGGCTCCGGGCCCTCGAAGGTGCGCCAGGAGGCGGTGGTCGCCCTGGCGGAAGCCGCGCCCCGGTACCTGGGCACCAGTCACCGCCAGTCCGGGGTTCGCTCGGTCGTGGGCCGGCTCAGGGCCGGGATCAGGGAGCTGTTCGGCCTGCCCGACGATTACCGGGTCGTGCTGGGGAACGGGGGTACCACGTGCTTCTGGGATATCGCCAGCTTCTGTCTGGTCGAGCGGCACAGCCAGCACCTGTCATTCGGTGAGTTCTCGTCCAAGTTCGCCGCGGTGACCACCGCTGCGCCCCACCTCGACCAGCCCGAGGTCATCGAGTCGCCGGTGGGCACCCATCCGCTCGCCGTCCCACGATCCGATGTGGACGCGTACGCCCTCACCCACAACGAGACCTCGACGGGTGTCGCCAGCGAGGTCCGACGGCCCGACGGCGCGGACGGCCTGGTACTGGTGGACGGCACCTCGGCCGCCGGGGGGCTGCGGGTGGACCCGACCGAGGTCGACGCCTACTACTTCGCGCCCCAGAAGTGCTTCGCCTCCGACGGTGGCCTCTGGGTGGCCGTGCTCTCTCCGTCGGCTCTCGAGCGGGTCGACCGCATCGCCCGCGGCGGCCGCTGGGTGCCGGCGTCGCTCGACCTCACGACCGCCATCGAGAGCTCGGAAAAGGACCAGACCTACAACACTCCCGCCCTGGCCACGCTGTTCCTCTTCGTGGAGCAGCTCGAGTGGATGCTCGCCAACGGTGGCCTGGAGTGGGCGGCCTCCAGGTGCGACCGCTCGGCGGAGATCCTCTATGGCTGGGCCGAGGCCACCGAGTACACCACGCCCTTCGTGGCCAAGCCGAGCGAGCGAAGCCACGTCGTCGGGACGATCGATTTCGACGACTCCGTCAACGCCAGCGCGGTTGCGGCGGCGCTGCGGGCCAACGGGATCGTCGACACCGAGCCCTATCGCAAGCTCGGGCGCAACCAGCTCCGCATCGCCCTCTTCCCCGCCATCGATCCCGAGGACGTGGCCGCGCTGACCGGCTGCATCGACCACCTCGTCACAACGCTGGCTGCCTGAGGAGCGGTATCCTGACCCACGGGCGGAGGTCCTCGACCTCGGTGGGAGCCCGTGGGAACTTCGTCCAGCCACAGCCGGCCCGGGAGGCTGGCACGGCGACACAGCCGGCCCGGGAGGCTGGCAGGCCAACACAGCAGGCCAGGGAGGCCGGCACGGCGACACAGCCGGCCCGGGGGGCCGCCCCGGCGGGCGAGCCGCGCGACGGCCGCTCGCGGTCTGGTCGGATCCATCCTCGTCGGAGCCCTCGCCACCGCCGGCGTCGCGCCCGCCGGGGCGACGATCACCCCGGTCGGCTACGACATCTCGTTTCCCCAGTGCAGCACCAGCGGACCGCATTATCCCGCCACCCCGGCCTTCGCCATCGTGGGCGTGAACGGTGGCATGGCCGCACCCAACCCGTGCCTCGGCCCGTGGCACGGCCAAGCCGGGGAGCTGGCCTGGGCCGCCGGCTCCGCCGGCCTGTCGACCCAGCCGCGGGTGTCGTACTACCTCATCGCCGGCAATCCCGGCCCCGGCAACGCCGGCTGGCCCGGGACCACGGGCCGCCGGCAGCGTTGCACCGGCACCTGGAGCAGTGGCTGCGCCTACGACTACGGCTACATCCGAGCCGCCGGCTCCCTGCATCTGGCCCGATGGATCGCCGCAGTCGAGCGGCGCTACGTCCCGGTTGCCGACCCCGTGGGCGCTCCCTGGTGGCTCGACGTGGAGACGGACGCCCGATGGGCCACGACCGGCACCCCGGGCTGGGTGGCGATGAACATCGCCGCGGTGGCGGGGTTCGTGGACGGGCTGCGGGCCGGAGGGGTGCCTCTGGACCACATCGGCTTCTACTCCACGACCTACCAGTGGCGACACATCACGGGACTCGACGCCTCGACGACGCGCGCCTACTTCTCGCCGCTGCATCCTGACTGGGTGCCGGGAGCCAGATCCCTGGAGCAGGCCCGGTCGGCGTGCCGCCCGACCAAGAGCTTCTCCGGCGGGCACGTCACCCTGACCCAGTACGAATCGGGCGGCTTCGACGCCGACTACCGCTGCCCCTGAGAACGGGCCGGCGCGGGCGGTCCACCATCGTGCTGTTCCACGTCTTGTCGAAAGCGGGCTCAGCGCTCATCAACGAGAGGCCCACTTTCGGCAAAAGGTGGAACCAGAGGACTGCACCGACCGCGTCCCCGTGTGCTCGCCTCAGCTGACGAGGCGCTCGACCCGTCCGGGCGTGGCCGGGCCGTCGTAGACCAGTCGACCGTCCCGCAGGCCGAGGCAGCGGCTGGCCTGGTCCACGTACTCGAGCTGGTGGGTCGCCACCACGACGGCGGCGCCCGCTCGGGCCGATTCGTCCAGCAGCTCGAGCAGGGCCTGGCGACCCCCGGCGTCGAGTCCGACGAAGGGCTCGTCGACCAGCAGCAGCGAGAAGGGGCGGACGAGGCCGAGGGCGATGGACGTCTTCTGGCGCAGGCCCCGGCTGAAACGGGCGGGCAGGTCGTCCACCCGCTCCTCCAGGCCCAGGCGCACGACAAGCTCCTGGCCCCACTCGTCCCAGTCGTCGGTACCGTGCAGGCGGCCCACGTACTCCAGGTGCTCGGCCACGCTCAGGTCGTCGTAGAGCACCGGGGCATCGGGCACGTAGGACGTGGCGGCGCGGGCCGGCAGCGAGCCGGCGGGGGCGCCGACCACCTCTACCAGGCCGTGGCTGGGCTCGAGCAGACCCGCCGTCACCCGCAGCAGCGTCGTCTTTCCCGACCCGTTCGGGCCGACCACGATCACCCGCTCGCCCTCCTCGACACGGACGCTGAGGTCTTCCAGGGCGACGGTCTCGTCGTAGTCCTTGCCCAGCCCCTCGGTGACCAGCACGCGGGTCACGTCCGCCCCCTGCCGACGCCCGCCACCGCCGCCACCTGACCTCTGGTGTGGACCCAGGCGCCGACGGCCACCGGGATGAAGAGCAGCAGCACGGCAACGTTGGCCGCTGCCGCGGTCGGCGAGTAGTGATGGGTGGCCACGGCGCGGGCGGCGAGCACCGGCAGCAACCCCGCGGTGGCGAGAACGGGCGGCAGCAGCTCCCGGACCAGCGCCCGCAGACCCGTCAGCTCGGGCATGAGGTTGTTGCCCACGACGGCGAGCGGAGGGGCACGGACCACGCTCACCGCGGCACCGGCGACGGCACAGGTGACAGCAGGCAGGAGGGTCGAGCCGCCCACGCCCAGCACCAGCCCGATCTGACCCAGCGGAAGGGCGGCGCCGATGCCGACCACCGCCACCGCCGCCATCACGACGCACGGCACGGCCAGATGGCGGAGCTCGATCCACCCCTCGGCGCGCGGGTACGAATCCCGACGGTCGGCGGTGTCGACCTCCTGCGCCAGCGGCTCGACAGCCTCCAGCGCCGCCAGCCAGAGGGCCAGGCCGGCCACCACGACGAGCGGCGCCGTGCCGGCCCACACGCCTCGCAGGCTCACCCCTGTCACGGCGCCCAGGAGCACCAGGCGAGCCACTCGGCGGGCCGGCCATCGGAGTATCCCGCGCCAGCCCCTCGTCCACACCGCCAGGCGGGTGCCCGAGCCGGGCCGCGTCGCCAGCCGCACCCAGGGACGGGTCCGGGGTCGCTCCTGTGCCAGCTGCCGGCGCAGGAGCATGACGGCGCGCAGATCGCGGACCGTGGCGGCGAAGCGGAGCTGGCCGACCAGCCGGCTGCGTCGTTCCGCCGCCTCCAGCGACAGCCCCCCCACCAGGGCCAGGCCCAGGACAGCCAGGACCAGGGCGACGACCGCCCCGCCCAGTGCCGTCCAGTCGAACCCGAGCGGCCAGAGCGAGAGGTTGCCGAGCAGCGTGAACGGCGACGAGGTCACCCCTAGGGCCAGGTCGGCCGCTGACCACGCCAGCACGACCAGCCCCAGCCCGTTCGCGGTGAGGCGCGAGAGGCGCCGGCCCGACGCACCCATCGCGGCTCCGAGCGCGGCCACGGCGGCCAGGCCACCCACGAGGGCGCCCCAGAGGACCCACGCCCCCGGCGTGCCCGGCAGCCGCCGGTAGGCGATCAACCCGACCACCGCCCCCGCCGTGCCGCCGGCGAAGGCGCCGAAGCGAAGCTGTTGCGTGGCCGGTCCAGCGAGCGCGGCGCGGCGGTCCACTGGGGCCAGGAGGACGTGGGTAACGTCCGGGCCTTCCACGGCCAGCGGCCCGCCCCGGCCCCCCGATCGGAGGGCGACGGCGATGGCCACGGCGACGGCCAGTCCCACCGCCGCTGCGCCGTGCGTCCGGACCTGAGCCAACGCGGAGGGGCCGAGCCGGGCGTCGCCGGTCACGCCGGAGCCGAGGGCGATGATGATGCCCACCGCCAGGGCGGCCAGGTACGCCTGGTAGAGCGCCTCGAAGAGGTCGACCGCGGCCAGGCGACGGCGGCGCCGGGCCCGTCGCAGCCCGCCGACGACCGAGGGGTCGACGGGCCGGGCGACACTCATCGGTCGCCGACCGTACCGTCCCGACCCGGCGCCGGGCGGCCGTGTACCGGGGCCGGCCTCCCGGGCCGGCCGTGTACCGGGGCCGGCCTCCCGGGCCGGCCGTGTACCGGGGCCGGCCTCCCGGGCCGGCCGTGGCTCTCAGCCGCCGGAGACGTCCTGGGGCCGGGCCCGGCCGGCCCCCACGAACGGCATCATGGCCCGCAGCTCGGCGCCCACCTTCTCGATGGGATGCGCCGCCCCCTCGGCCCGCAGCTGATTGAAGCGCGGCCGTCCCGCTCGGTTCTCGGCCACCCACTCGGCGGCGAAGCGACCGTCGCGGATCTCCTCGAGGATGCGCCCCATCTCCGCCCGCACCGACTGGTCGATGATCCGCGGGCCGCGCGTCATGTCCCCGTACTCGGCGGTGTCGGAGATGGAGAACCGCATCCCCGAGATCCCCTGCTCGTACATCAGATCGACGATCAGCTTGAGCTCGTGCAGGCACTCGAAGTAGGCGGACTCGGGCTGGTAGCCGGCGGCCACCAGGGTCTCGAACCCCGCGGTGACCAGCGCCGTGAGCCCGCCGCAGAGCACGACCTG
>DASXYV010000058.1:0-5206 GCA_036502305.1 Acidimicrobiales bacterium | reverse complement strand
GGCCCATCCCGTCGAGGCCCTGCCGCGCCACTTCTGGGATCCGGCCGTCCGGCGCGACCGCCTCGACGGGATGGGCCTCGACGAGGCCGTGGTCTTCCCCAACTTCGGGCTGCTGTGGGAGCGCCCGCTGTCCTCCGACCTGCGAGCGACCCAGGTGAACATGGCGGCGTGGAACCGGTGGGCCGTCGCCGTCGCGGAGGAGGGCCGGGGCCGGCTTCATCCCGTCGCCCACCTCAGCCTTCGGGACCGCGCCTTCCTCGAGGACCAGTTGCGGTTGATGGCAGCCGGTGACCTGCGCCTGGCCATGATCGCCCCCGCGCTGGTGGACGGGCTGCCCCTGTCGCATCCCGACCTCGACTGGGCCTGGTCGGCGTTCGAGGAGCACGGGGTGACCCCGGTCTTCCACATCTCCGCATTTCCTCATCCGTTCCACGACGGGTGGTACGCCGGCGACCCCGACGAGGTGGCCCCGGTGCTGTCGTCGGTGTTCATCTGGACGCCGCCGGCGCTGGCTCTGGCCGACCTCGCCGTCAACGGCGTGCTGGCCCGCCACCCGGGACTCAGGGTGGGCGTCATGGAGCTGTCGGCGATCTGGGTGCCCATGTTCCTCCTGATGCTCGACGGTGGCTTCGACTTCCACGCCCGGTTCAACGGCCGTCCGCTCCACGACCTCGAGCTGCGGCCGAGCGACTACATCCGGCGTCAGGTCCGGGTGGCGGCGTTCGGCTACGAGCGGCCGGACCGGCTGATCGGCCAGGCGGGCGAGCTGTTCATGTTCTGCAGCGACTTTCCCCACGCCGAGGGCCTGGCCCAGCCGCTGGAGGACTACCGCGACCTCTGCGGCCCGGTCGAGGAGCCGGCCGCCGACCGCCTGTACGGCGGCAACGTGGGCTGGCTGCTCGGCGCCGCCCCTTCGTGATCGACCCTTCTCCGGCGGGCTCCCAGGCCTGAGGTTAGGCATTACCCCCATTTGGGGGATAAGCCTGGAAGAGCGCCAACCGGGGGTGCGTCATGGAAGCAACCATCCGACTGAGCCCCCACCCCACCAGCGCCCGGGCGGCCAGGGAGTTCGTTGCTGGGACGCTGCTCCGGTGGGGACGTCGGGACCAGACCGAGGCTGCCGTCCTGTTGACCAGCGAGCTCGTGACCAACGCCATCATCCACGCCCGCACCCAAGTGGCGGTGACCATGCGGCTGGCAGACGAGGCCCTGCGGGTCGTGGTGCTCGACGAGAGCAAGGAGCACCCGAGCCGCCGGTCGGGGACCGACGAGGTCGGAGGTGGCCGCGGCCTGAAGCTGGTGGAGGCCTTGGCCGCCGCGTGGGGCGTCTCCCCGGAGGGGAGTGGCAAGGCGGTGTGGTTCGAGCTGGCGTGAGCGCCGGCCGTCGCTAGGTGAACATGCCCTGTCGAAGGGCGGTGGCGATCGCCTGGGCCCGGTCGTTCACCCCGAGCTTGCGGTAGATAGAGCGGAGATGGGTCTTCACCGTCTCCTCGCCGACGACCAGCTCGGCGGCGATCAGGCGATTGCTGAGACCGTCGACGAGCAGGCTCAACACCTCGCTCTCGCGCTGCGACAGGCCGAGCTGGCTACCGGGCCAGATGCGGCCTCCGCCGAGGTGGGCAGCCCGCATCGCGATCCTGGTGGCCATGGTGGGGTCGACGACAACCTCGCCGTCGCGTACCCGCACGAGATGATCCGCCAGCTGTGCACCGCTCAAGGACTTGAGCAGGTAGCCGGAGAACCCGAGGCGGAGCGCCTCGAAGAGACGGCGCTCGTCGGCGTCGTCGGTGAAGACCACCACGCGGAAGGGTGGCTTGTCGGCGACCATCTGCGCAGCCACCTCGAGCCCGTTGGTCCCCTTGATGTTGATGTCGAACAACACGACGTCGGCGTTCAGCGCCGTCGCCGTCTCCGCCACGTCATCGCTGAGCAGGACGCCACCGGCCAGCTCCACCCGGTCACCGTGGCGGCCCAGCATGCCCTGCAGCCCCTCCATGATGATCTCGTCGTCGTTGACCAGCACGACGCGCACGGTCGGGGCGACGACTTCCTCGGTCCCGTCCGAGCTCATCGGAACACCCCCGCCTCGGCCAGGCGGGCCAGGGCATGCGGGCGGTCGGGCACGTCCAGCTGGCGGTAGGCCGAGCGCACGTGCCCCTTGACCTCGATCTCGCTCATGCCCAGGTGACCGGCGACGGCTGTCGTGCGATCACCCCGGGCGAGCAGCTCCAACACCCTGCTCTGCTGTCGGGTCAGGCCCAGATCGGATCCAGGCCAGAAGGCGCCGTGGTCGGGCCGGTCGGTCCGACCTCGGCTGCCAACCAGGGCGGTGTCCATCACGACGGAGTTGTCGCGCACGGACTCGAGCTGGTCGACCAGCGCGTCGCCGGCGATCGAGATCAGCAGGAAGCCAGCGGCGCCCCGTTGCAGCACCGGTAGGGCGAACCGGGCCTCGTCCCGCCTGGCCAGGATCACGACACGATGGTCGCCCCACGACTCGACCAGCTGGTCGACCTCGTCGAGGCCGTCGCCCTCGGCCAGGCGGGCGTCGTAGATCACCATGTCGGCGAGCTTGCTGGCGGTCCCGGCGAGAGCATCGGCCACACTGGCGCCCTCGCCGGTCACTGTCACCCGCCCGTGGTGTGGGCGCAAGATGGCGGACAGACCGGCACGCACGATCTCCCGGTCGCTGACGACGAGAACCCGGATGGCGGACCCCGTACCGGCGCGCGCATCAGCCACCGAGGACCCCCGACGCCCGGGTATCGACACCGGCCCCAGGAGGGCGCGGCAATGCCGACCCTGCTGGAACGGTTCCTGCTGCCATGGTGGCCCTTCGGCTCGGGCCCGGAGGGCGACACGGAAGTCCAGTTTCCCCAGGTAACGGGGCCAGCGCATGTCCACCGGTGCGACTACCACCAGGGTAGCGAGAGTCCGCTCGAACCGCTCGGCGCCCGCGATCGGCCCGCCCAGCGCCCGGCCGGGTTACCATCCCGGTGATGGACGCCGAGGCAGCGCGCGGCCAGCTCGGTGCCGAGCAGGATCGGCTTCGGGCCCTCCGTGACGAGTTCATCGATGACGGCCTGACCACTCAGTCGGAGGAGGAGAGCCTGGCCGAGCTCTCCTCGTCGGCCCAGCACCAGGCCGACATCGGGACCGAGACGTTCGATCGGGAGCGGGACGTCTCGATCCTGGAGCAGGTGGAGGCAGAGCTGGCCGACGTCGAGCTGGCCCTCCGTCGCCTCGATGACGGCACCTATGGGACATGTGAGGCCTGCGGGCACCTCATCGGCGACTCGCGGCTCGAGGCCAAGCCCGAGGCTCGGCTCTGCCTCGACGACCAGGCCAGGGCCGAGCGCGAGGTGCGGGGCCAATCAAGCCCGTCGTAGCACGGCGCCCGCCCGTCGAGTCGGTCGGCGACCGACTGCGGGTCCTCGGCGACACTGTTGCCGACTACCTGCGCCGGTACGTGTTCGCGCCGCGCTACCGCCCCGACGAGCGGCTGAGTCTGGTGAGCACTGACGGCACGCGTCTGTCGGGCGCTCGATTGGAAGGCCCTCGGTCGTCGCCGGCCACGGTCGTGCTGGTGCACGGCTTCGTGAACTCGTCGCGTACGCCCGCCATCCATGATTTCGCCCGGCGCCTGGCGCGGGAGGTTCATGTCCTCGTCCCCGACCTTCGGGGGCACGGCGCGTCAGGTGGGCGATGCACGATGGGCGTGGACGAGCCTGGGGACGTGGCCACTGTCGTCGCCGCGGCGCCGCCGGGGCTCCCCGTCGTGACGGTGGGGACGAGCCTGGGTGGCGCCGCCGTGCTCCTCCACGCCGGTCGGTACCCCGGGGTGGCCGGCACCGTGGCCATCAGCGCACCGGCGTGGTGGGGGTCGTACGACCGTGAGGGCTCGAACCGGGTGCGTCGCTTCATCGGCTCGGCGACTGGAAGGCTGATGCTCGGCCTGCTCCTGCGGACCCGGGTGGTGTCGAGCTGTACGAGCGTGCCCGACTCGAGCGAGTTGGTGGCGTCGATCTCGCCTGCCTTCACTGTCGTCGTGCACGATCCCGACGACCGGTACTTCGGTCCCGAGCACGCCGAGCGGCTCTACGAGTGGGCCCGAGAGCCCAAGGATCTGTGGTGGTACCCCGGCGCCGGGCACGGCACCGACCTGCTGACGCCCGAGCTGGCAGAGCGGTTGCTCGGGGAGATCCGCGCTCGGTTCCCGCCGCCAGCCGAACAGGGGTCGTCTGCCGGTGAGCCCCCGGCCGACGCCGTCGCCCTCAGCGACTAGCCGCCGCTGACGCGCTCACCACGGCAGCTGCCCCTGGGCCGGATCCGGGGCCGCCGACCTGCGGCGACGGGGCGAAGGGGTCGGAGCCGGCGAATCGACGTCGCCGGGCGCATCGAGGTCGTCCATGCCCTTGGCCATCAGGTAGCCCCGCGCCCGCTCCGAGCGGGGGTAGCGGCTCACGATGGCCCAGAACTCCCGGTTGTGCCGGGGCACCTCCAGGTGGGCCAGCTCGTGGATGATGACGTAATCCAGGACCCACCCCGGCAGCCCGGCGAGGCGGGTCGAGATCCGGACCGAGCCGTCCGCCGGTGTGCACGACCCCCACCGCCACTGCTGGTTGTCGACCCACCGGACGCTCTGGGCGGGGGGGAGCCGGTAGCGGGCGGCCAGGGTCTGGGCCCGGCGCTGCAGGTCGACGCTCTCGGCCGCGGCCTTGCGCCCGACCCGGCCGACCATCTCGGCCACCCAGCGCTCCTCCTCGGCCTTCGTCATCGTGGAGGGGATCGACACCCGAAGCACGTCGCCGACCTGGCGGGCCTGCACGGTGCGCCGACGCCGGGCGCTGCGAACGACCTCCACCTTCACGGCGGGGAACCTATCGCTCCCAACGGGCCCCCGGGGGCGATGGCCGGTAGCCTCCAACTCTGTCTGGGCCCGCTTCCCGGGCGGGCCACAACCTTGTCTGGGCCCCGCCTCCCGGGCGGGCCATAACCTTGCCTGGGCCCCGCCTCCCGGGCGGGCCGTAGATTGTCTGGGCCGCCTTCCGAGGCGGGCTGCAATCAGCACACGAGCGACGGGAGGACACCAACCATGGCGCTGCCGCTGGACAAGCTGGGGACCGTCTTCGAGGAGCGCACGGCAGTCATCGACCCTGAGCGGGTCAAGGCCTACGCCGCTGCGACCAACGACGACAATCCCGCT
>DASXYV010000057.1:0-2689 GCA_036502305.1 Acidimicrobiales bacterium | reverse complement strand
CGATCGCGATCGGGATCGGGACCGGGACCGTGGTGATCGGGACCTCCAGGGACAGCAGGGGGCCCAGGAACCTCAGTTCCAGGGCGAGCCGGTACCGGTCAAGGGCCTGCTCGACCTGCGGGACGAGGGATTCGGGTTCCTCCGGACCAATGGGTTCCTGCCCAGCCCGAAGGACGTCTACGTCTCGATCAGCCAGGTGCGCCGCTTCGCGTTGCGCAAGGGCGACTACGTCGAGGGGACCAGCCGGCCCGCCGCGAGCAGTGAGAAGTACCCCGCGCTGCTGCGGATCGACTCGGTGAGCAACATGAGCCCGGACGAGGCCCGACAGCGACCGCGCTTCGAGGACCTCACGCCGCTGTTCCCCGATTCCCGGTTCAACCTCGAGGTGCCCGGCGACTCGGCCAACATGACGGCCCGCATCGTGGATCTGCTCTCACCGGTGGGGAAGGGCCAGCGAGGTCTCATCGTGTCGCCGCCCAAGGCGGGCAAGACGACGGTGCTCAAGCAGATCGCCCATTCCGTCGAGGCCAATCACCCCGAGGTGCACCTCATGGTGCTGCTGGTCGACGAGCGGCCCGAGGAGGTCACCGACATGCGGCGGTCCGTGAAGGGTGAGGTCGTCGCCTCCACCTTCGACCGGCCGTCGGACGAGCACACCCTCGTGTCGGAGCTCGCCATCGAGCGGGCCAAGCGCCTGGTCGAGCGGGGCACCGACGTCGTGATCATCCTCGACGGCATCACCCGCATGGCTCGGGCCTACAACCTGGCGCAACCCGCCACGGGACGCATCATGTCGGGTGGTGTCGACTCCGGAGCCCTGTACCCGCCGAAGAAGTTCTTCGGCTCGGCCCGCAACATCGAGGAGGGGGGGTCGCTCACCATCCTCGCCACCGCCCTGGTCGAGACCGGCTCCCGCATGGACGAGGTGATCTTCGAGGAGTTCAAGGGCACGGGCAACATGGAGCTCCGACTCGATCGCAAGCTGGCGGAGCGCCGGATCTATCCCGCCATCGACGTCAACGCCAGCTCCACCAGGCACGAGGAGCTGCTGTTCGATCGCTCGCAGCTCCAGCAGGTGTGGAAGCTGCGTCGGGTCCTCAACGCGCTCGGCAACGAGGGCAGCGCCGCCGCTGGGCTCGAGCTGCTGATGGACAAGATCAGGTCGACGAAGAGCAACGAGGAGTTCCTGGCGGACATCGCCAAGGGGCCCAACCCGCCGGGCTGACGTCCTGCCGGGCTTCGGCGGTCGCACCCGTACACTGGAGCCATCATGAAGACTGATATCCATCCCGAGTATGTCGAGGCGACGGTCAGGTGCTCGTGCGGGAACACGTTCACCACCCGGTCGACCAAGCCCGAGCTGCACGTCGAGCTGTGCAACGTCTGCCATCCCTTCTACACGGGACGGCAGAAGCTGGTTGACACCGGCGGTCGGGTGGAGCGGTTCGAGCGCCGCTACGGCCGCCGCCCGGGCGCCAAGCAGGGCCAAGCGAAGGCCCGGTCCTGACGCGTCGCCGTAGGCGGCCCGCCAGACCTAACCTCTCTCCGTGCTGGAACGCCTGGCCGAGCTCGAGGCGGAGTACGAGCAGTTGCTGTCCCGCTTGGCCGATCCCAGCGTCGTCTCTGACCAGCAGGCGCTGAAGGACACCGCCCGCCGGCACAAGGAGTTGGAGGCTGTCGTCGGGGCCTACCGCGACCTCCAGACCGCCACCGCCGACCTCGAGGCGGCGAGGGACATGTACACCGAGGCCGGGGGCGAGGAGCGGGAGGACGCCAGGGCCGAGGTGGACGGGGCCGAGGCCAAGGTGGCCAGGATCGAGGAGGAGCTGCGGCTCCTGCTGTTGCCGAGCGATCCCTACGACGGCAAGGACGTCATCGTCGAGATCCGAGGCGCCGAAGGCGGCGAGGAGGCCAACCTGTTCGCCAAGGATCTGGCCGACATGTACGCCCGCTACGCCGAGCGCATGGGCTGGCAGGTCGAGGTGCTGGCGTCGGATCCTTCCGAGCGCGGCGGGTACAACGAGATCACCTTCCAGGTGAGGGGCCGCGAAGCCTGGAGCCACCTCAAGCACGAGGGCGGACCCCACCGGGTCCAGCGGGTGCCGGTGACCGAGTCGCAGGGTCGCATCCACACCTCCTCGGCCACCGTGACCGTGCTGCCCGAGGCCGAGGAGGTCGACATCAAGATCGACCCCAACGAGCTCAAGGTCGACGTGTACCGCTCGACCGGACCCGGCGGTCAGTCGGTCAACACCACCGACTCCGCGGTGCGGGTGACCCACCTGCCCACGGGCATCGTGGTGTCGATGCAGGACGAGAAGAGCCAGATCCAGAATCGGGCCAAGGCCATGCGGGTGCTTCGGGCCCGCCTGCTCAAGGCCGAGGAGGACCGTCAGGCCGCCGAGCTCTCCGAGCAGCGGCGGAGCCAGGTGGGGGGCGGGGGCCGGTCCGAGAAGGTGCGCACCTACAACTTCCGCGAGAACCGGGTCACCGATCACCGCGTGAACCTGACCCTCCACAAGCTGGACCGGATCCTGATGGGCGAGCTCGAGGAGATCACCGACGCCCTGCTCGCCGACGAGCGGGCCCGGCAGCTGCGAGGCGACGCCTGAGCACCCGTGCCACCTGGCGCGATCTGTTGGAACGAGCTCGGCGTCGCCTCGACTCGGACGTAGACGCCCGCCGCATC
>DASXYV010000056.1:0-1787 GCA_036502305.1 Acidimicrobiales bacterium | reverse complement strand
TTCATGCCCGGGGTCTTCGCCCAGGCAGGCATGGAGTACGCCCGCGACCACGACGGGGTGGGCTTCGAGCAGTTCGCCCGCGTGGCCGAGAAGAACCACGCCCACTCCTCGCTCAACCCCCTGGCCCAATACCAGAAGGCCTTCAGCCTCGACGAGGTCATGGGCTCGCCGATGATGTCGTACCCCAACACGCTGCTCATGTGCTGTCCCACGGGGGACGGCTCGGCCGGCGCCGTCATCGTCTCGGGCGAGAAGCTCGCGACGCTCGATCCCGAGGTGCGCAAGCGGGCGGTGAAAGTGTCCGCCTCGGTGCTGACCACCGACCCGTGGGTCGAGGGTGGCGAGCAGCATCCCGACGTCAACACGCTCACCCGCCAGGCCGCCGACAAGGCCTACGAGCAGGCAGGCGTCGACCCTCAGGACCTCGACCTGGTCGAGTTGCACGACTGCTTCGCCACGGCCGAGCTCATTCACTACGACAACCTGCGGCTGTGCGAGCCGGGTGGAGCGGGTGACTTCATCGACTCGCGCGGCCCGTGGCGTGACGGCCGCATCCCGGTGAACGTGTCGGGCGGGCTGATCTCCAAGGGCCACCCTATCGCCGCGACCGGCGTGGCCAACATCTTCGAGATCGTCACCCACCTCCGAGGAGAGGCCGGCGACCGCCAGATCGCAGGCGCCACTGTGGGCCTTGCGCATGTCATCGGGCTCGGCTCGACCTGCGCCGTGCACATCCTCGAGAAGGCGGCCGTCTAGGCGCTTCGCGCCTGCGGCTTGATCGTCGGGCCGGCCTCCCGGGCCGGCCTAGCTGTCGACCACCCGGGTGGCCTTGAAGCCGGAGCGGGGAAGGCTGCCCCGCTCCACCACCTCGACCGTGGCTTCCAGGCCGAGTCGCTCCTTCACCGCCGCGGCCAGCCGGGGTCCGACCGTCGGGTCGCCATCCTGGCCCTCGCCCGCCTCGACCCGCACGGCGAGCGGGGGGTGCACGTCCCTGGGCCGGACGACCACGAACTCCAGGCTGGGCTTGGCCACCTCGGGCATGGTTGCCAGGGCCGCCTGCACCTCGGCCACCTGGAACTTTCGTCCCTGGCTGGACAGGAGGTCCTTGAAGCGCCCACCCCACCAGCCCCGGGAGCTCGTCTCCCCGCACGGGCAGGGTGTGCGCTCGACCCTGCACGCCTCCTCCAGGTCGTAGCGGATCATGCAGTTGTCGCGCCCGAAGGTGGTGACCACCAGATTGCCCCACTCGCCATCGGGGACCTCGCGTCCGGTCTCCGGGTCGACGGCCTGCACGTAGGTGTGGTCGTCGGCGAGGTGACCACCGTTGCTCTCGTCGCAGGGGCCGCCGAGGAAGGCGAAGCACTCGGCGCCGGCGGTGGCCAGGGGTGATCCTGATCCGGCGCCGGGCATCGACGGTATGCGGAACCCGACGTCCTTCATCGGGTCGAGCCCCAGCTTGGCCGCGACCTCGAAGTAGCGGCCCAGGGCGAACCCCACGTACGGGATGTCAGGAGGGACTTGCATCCACATCCGCATGCCCTGCTCGGCCAGCTCGTCGGTGTCCGGCGGGGGAACCCAGATGTTGAGGCATCCGTAGTACTCGTAGGCGGCTGACAAGAGTGGGCCGCCGCCATACAGATAGGCGGGGTGGGCGTGGGTGACGATCATCCCGGGGCGGATGCCCTGCCGCCACCAGTTGCGTGCGCCGCACTCGTACTCGACCCTCAGGTCCCGTCGGGTCCACAGCATGATCGTCGGTGTGCCAGTGGTGCCGGTGGAGGTACCCA
>DASXYV010000055.1:0-2805 GCA_036502305.1 Acidimicrobiales bacterium | reverse complement strand
CCCCCCTGGCCCGGGCCGGCTATGTCTTCGGACCGGCCTCCCGGGCCGGCTATGTCTTCGGACCGGCCTTCCGGGCCGGCTATGTCTTCGGACCGGCCTCCCGGGCCGGCTGTGTCTTCGGACCGGCATCCCGGGCCGGCTGTGCCGCCTCGGCCAGTCTCCGCACTTCGGCGACGGACAGCTCCCGCCAGCGTCCCGGGGGGAGGCGCCGGTCGGCGAGGGGACCGATCCGCGTCCGCACCAGGCGCACGACCGGGAGACCCACGGCCGCGCACATGCGTCGCACCTGCCGGTTGCGGCCCTCGTGAATGACCAGGCGCAGGAGGCCGGGGCTCACCGAGGCCACCGACGCCGGCGCCGTCAGCCCGTCCTCCAGCTCCACGCCCTCGCGCAGCCGGCGCACCGCTCCCGGCGAGGGCTTGCCCTCGACCTGCGCCAAGTACTCCTTGTCGACGCCGAAGGACGGATGGCTGAGCCGCTGGGCGAGCTCGCCGTCGTTGGTGAGGATCAGCAGCCCCTCGGTGTCGGCGTCCAGCCGCCCGACCGCGAACACACGCGGGTGCTCCGGCACGAGCTCGACGACGGTTCGCCGGCCGAGGGGGTCGGTCGCCGTCGTCACGACTCCCACGGGCTTGTTCAGCAGGTAGTAGACGAGGCCCGGACGCACACCGACGGGCACGCCATCGACCTCCACGGAGTCGGCGGTCAGGTCGATGCGTCGGCCGAGACGGGCCCGTTCGCCGTTGACCCGCACCCTGCCCTCGACGATGAGCTCCTCACAAGCCCGCCGACTGCCGAAGCCGAGGCTGGCCAGGACCTTCTGCACCCGCTCGCCGCTCCCTGGCGCTCCTGAACCCGCCTCAACCATCCCTGGTCGGGCGCAGTCCCTCCTCCAGCGCCTCGACGACCTCCGGACCGGGAACGAAATCGCCCAGAGGTGGCAGCTGCTCGAGGCTGTCGAGCCCCAGTCGCTCGAGGAACAGCGAGGTCGTCCCGTACAGCACGGCCTGGCCGGGGCCGGGATCCCGCGCCACCGCCTCGATGTACCCCCGCTGGGTCAGCGCCCGCACCACGCCGTCCACGTTGACACCCCGTATCGCCGCCACTTGGGCCCGGGAGACCGGCTGCTTGTAGGCCACGATGGCGAGTGTCTCCAGGGCGGCAGCCGAAAGGCGGGACGACTGACCCTCGAGCATGAACCGCTCGACATAGCGCTCCTGGTCCGGATGGCTCTGGAACCGATAGCCACCGGCCACCCGGGCCAGCACGAACCCTCGGTCGTCTCTGGCATAGCCGTCGGCCAGCTCGTCGCAGATGGCCTCCACCCGCTCGGTGGGCACCTCGAGCAGCTCGGCCAGCAGGTGGGGGGCGACCGGCTCGGCGGCCACCATGAGCACGGCCTCGATGGCCCGCGCCTCGTCTCCGGTCGAAGCGGCGCCGTTCGTCGACGTCTCGGGATCGATCATGATTCGTCGCCACCGGCCATGATTTCGGGTCGGCCTGCTGGGCCGGCCAGTTCCTCAGGGCGGCCTCCCGGGCCGGCCAGTTCCTCAGGCCGGCCTCCCGGGCCGGCCATGGCCACCAGCACCGACTCCTCCGGGTCCGGAACGGCGAGCCAGGCGACATTGAGGTCGCCGAAGTGGGCACCCTGATCGAGATCGACGCGTCCCTCCTTGTACAGCTCGAGGAGGGCAAGGAACCGCACGATGACGTCGGCCAGCGCGAGATCTGCCGTGAGGCGGCGAAACGTGACCGTACCCAGGGCCGGCAGCTCCTCGGCCAGCTCGGCCACCGCCTCGCCGACGCTGACCCTGGCTGGGGGCACGTGGGCGAGATCGACCTTGGGACGGGGCCGAGCGGCGGTCGCCTTGATGAACGCGTCCCGCAACTGGGTCGGGCCCACCCCGGCAAGCACGTCCGGGGTCAGACCGAGGAACCGCTCGTCCGGCCCCGCCGTGCGCGGCAGCGAACGGGAGGCCTCGTGCATCTGGTCCACCAGCACCGAGGCGGCGTCCTTGAACGTCTTGCACTCGAGCAGGCGGGCCAGGAGCAGGTCGCGCTCCTCCCAGACGCCGAGCTCCTCGTCGACCTCGACGTCGTCGCGGCCCGGTAGCAGTCGTCGGCACTTGAGCTCGATGAGCGTGGCCGCGATGAGGGCGAACTCGGTCGCCACCTCGAGGTCGAGGGCCTCCATGCGCTCGAGCTCGGTCAGGTAGGCGTCGATGATGTGGCTGATGCGGACCTCGTACAGGTCGACCTGCTGGGACGTGATCAGGTGCAGGAGCAGGTCGAACGGGCCCTCGAACACCGGCGTGCGGACCTCGTAGGGCACGAGAACGACACTACCGACATCCGGGCCGAACACCGCGCACCCCCGGCCTCCCGGGCCGGCCCCTACCTCCTGAGGCGGCCTCCCGGGCCGCCCTCGCTAGCATCGTCGCCCATGACACGGGTCCTCTCGGGTGTGCAGCCAACTGGTGACGTGCACATCGGTGGCTATCTGGGGGCCTTCCGCCACTGGGCCACCGACCAGTACGAGCACGACGCCTACTACGTCATCGTGGACCTCCATGCCCTCACCGTGGACCACGACCCTGCGGCGCTCCGCCAGCGCACCCTGGACATGGCGATGATCCTCCTGGCGTCGGGCCTCGATCCCGAAGCCTGCACCTTGTTCGTGCAGAGCCACGTACCCCAGCACACCCAGCTGACCTGGCTGCTCGAGTGCACGGCGACGTTCGGCGAATTGCGCCGCATGACCCAGTTCAAGGACAAGGGCGGGGGGCAGGAGTCCGTCCGGGCCAG
>DASXYV010000054.1:0-7965 GCA_036502305.1 Acidimicrobiales bacterium | reverse complement strand
CCCACCTGGAACCATCGCTGGGACCCGCGCGCGCTGCTTCCGAGCGGGCTCAGCACCGCCAGCAACCCCAGCAGCACGGCGCCATAGGCGAAGACGCCCAGGATCTCGAACTGGTGGTAGTCGATCAACAGCACGACGACCATGACCGCCAAGCCGATGATCGCGTACACCAGCTGCTTCTTGAGATAGAAGCGGGGATCGGCGCCGGCGAGCTCCAGCTTGCCTCTGGTCGCCGAGTAGACCATCACCACGCCCATGGCCGCCACGGCCAATGTGGCGAAGGCGAGCAGCACGTCGATGTGGTGGAACATCGACGTGCGGCCCCGAGCCCGGGTCGGTTGGTCCAGGACGCGTAGAGCCACCATCACCTCCTCGCCACGACCGCCGCTATCGTGGGCCGCATCGATTCTGAATGAGCCCCGGTGGCGACGCAAGCCACCCCGGGTCCGAGCCCGCCGCTCGGGCTACCCGCCCCCCAGAGGTTCGACCCGTTCCCCGCCGGCCCGTTGACCCGTGGCCGGGCTCGGTCGGCAAGGATGCCCGGTGTGATCTTCGCTGCAACCACACCCCTGATCAGCGGTCAGAACGATCAGGGCTACATCCATGACCTCCTCCGCCAGTACGGAGCCAGCGAGTTCCTCGCCCGCACCGTTCAGTTCATCGTCGTCCGCCCCCTCGAGGTCATCCTCATCCTCGTCATTGCCTGGCTCGCCTCTCGGCTCGGTGCCAGGGTGGCCAAGCGGTTGCTGCGCTCGCTCAGCACCCGCACACGACTGGAATCCCTCTCGCCTCGGGCTTCGCTGCGGGTCGAGACGATCGGCGCCCTGGTCGCCAGCCTTTGGCGCGCGATGGTCTGGATCATCGCCGGCCTCACGATCCTGGGCGTGCTCGGGATCAACCTCACGCCCATCCTGGCCGGGGCCACCGTCATCGGTGCTGCTCTCGGCTTCGGAGCCCAGAGCATGGTGCGCGACTTCCTCTCGGGCTTCTTCATCATCGCCGAGGACCAGTACGGCGTCGGCGACGCCATCGCCGTGGGTGACACCAAAGGCACGGTGGAAGAGGTCAATCTCCGGGTTACACGCCTTCGGTCGGTCGACGGCACTGTCTGGTATCTGCCCAACGGCGAGATCCGACGGGTCGGCAACTCCTCGATCCAATGGTCCCGAGCCCTGGTCGACATCGTCCTGCCGTACGGGACGGACGTCGATCGGGCCACCGAAGTGATCGCCGACGAAGGAGCCGCCGTGGCGTCGGACCCGGCGTGGTCGTCGATGTGCCTCGGCCCGCCCGAGGTCTGGGGCGTTGACGCGATGGACCACGAATCGATCACCATCCGGCTCGTGGTGCGGACCACGACGTCGCAAAAGGACACCGTCGCCCGCGCCATGCGGGGTCGCATCAGTGCCCGCCTGCAGCGCGAAGGCGTCGTCACTCACAACCCCGAGGGCTAGCTCCTCGTCGGCCTCCGGAGGGCCGCCCCTCACGTGGAGCCTGGCGACCGGGCCCCGGCCAGCGTCGACGGCCCCGAGGGTGCCGGCCCGGCCGGCGCCTGGAAAGGTGGTGTGGCCACGGGCTGCTCCGCCGCCGGTGTGGTGAAGCTGTACCCCTGGGCCCGCAGCGTGTCGATGAGCGGCCTGAGGATAGCGACGGTGTGGGACCGGTCGCCTCCGCCGTCATGCATGAGGATGATCGCCCCGGGGCGCACGCCGGCGAGGATCCGCTGCAGCAGCACGCCCGGTGCCGGTCGGAGGTAGTCCTCGGAGTCGACCGTCCAGTACAGGACCCGGAGGCCCCGCTGGTGGGCGATGTCGATGACACTCTTCGACAGCGTTCCGCCGGGCGGTCGGTAGAAGCTCGACTGCACCCCCGCGGCGCCGGCGATGGCGTCCGCTCCCGCGTTCACCTCGTGGGCGATCCTCGCCGGCGAGGCGCGGTCGAGGTGCTCGTCGTGGTCCAGGGTGTGGTCACACAGCGTCTGGCGCTGGGCCAGCTCGGCCCGCACCAGCTCCGGATGCGTCTGCACGTGGATGCCGACGAGGCAGAAGGTCGCCGGGACTCGCTCGTCGGCGAGGATCTGGAGGACCGCTGGGGTCCAGTTCGGATCCGGCCCGTCGTCGAAGGTCAGCGCCACGACCTTGTTCGCCTCGGCCTGGCCCACCACAGCCGGCCCGGCGATGCTCCGAGACTCGACCTCACCGCTGACGCTGCCGACCGTGTCCAGCTCGAGGGCCGAGCGACCCGGGTGCCAGAGCGCCCGTTCGATGTCGGGCAGGCCCGGGCTCGTGGTGAAGAGGTACCTGGCCCTCACCGGCTCCACCTCCGACGATCCCTCGACCTGCACGTGGTCGCCCGCTCGGATGGTCGTGGCGCCGGTGGCCGGGCGCCCGTCGACCAGCAGTCGGAGCTCCCCCGCCTTGGCGGTCAGCAGGCGGTGGGTCACCACCGAGTACACCTGTCCGGCTCGAAGGGTCAGGTGGGCCGTCCTGAGGGCCCCGTCGACGGTGGCGGGACGAGGCAACCCCACGCGTCGCCCGTTGACCGTGACCCACGGCTCCGACGACCCCGGACGCGACAGGATGATCAGGCCTGCCACCACGGCGGCGAGCACGAGAGCGAGGGGCACGAGGGACAGCCGACGGCGCCGGCGGTCGATGACCGCGATGCGGACGCGGCCTCTGATGACCGAGGGGCGCGCACGGCGCTGGCGCCATCGCACCATCTCGGCGAGCACACAAGTTCGGCCACGCGTCACGAGCGCCTGCAGCCCCTGCCACGCGCGCTCCATCGATTTCTGCCTCTCCCCCCTCAACGTCGCCTGTGGGTCACCGGTGCACCCACGGTGAGGACGCGCGGTGCACTCGCTTGATGGTACGGGCTACGCGCCTCTCGACTGGAGCACCTCGGTTGCCGCGGCGCGCATCACCGCCAGGGGTGCGTCCCGGCCGGTCCAGAGCTCGAAGGCGAGGGCAGCCTGATGCACGAGCATTCCCACGCCGTTGACCACGGTGGCCCCCCGTCGGCGCGCCGCCTCCATGAGCGCCGTGGTCGCCGGGTGGTACACGAGGTCGACGAGGACCTGGCCGGGGCCGAACCGGTCTGGCTGCACGAGCGGCGCGCGTCCAGGGGACCCCTCGATGGTGATGGCCCCGGCCGTCATCCCCACAGGGGTGGCGTGCACCACCAGATCCATGTCCGCGATCTCGGCCGCCTGTCCCGTCCGTCCCACCGCACCAGCGAGGGCCGCCGCCGCTCGACCGCGATCCAGGGTGCGGTTCACCACGACGACCTCGGCCGCTCCAGCCTGGGCCAGCGCCAGCACCACGGCCCTGGCCGCTCCCCCGGCGCCGATCACCAGACAGCGGCTTCCCGAGGGGTCGAACCCGGGCTCCGACCGGAGCCCATCGATGAAGCCCTGCCCGTCCGTGCTCTCCCCGACCAGCTCGTCGTCCTGTCGAACCACGGTGTTGACGGCGCCGAGGCTCGTGGCCGTTGGTGAGCAGCGGCTCAGCGCCCCGGCCACGGCGCTCTTGTGCGGCATGGTGACGGAGAGGCCGTCGATGCCCAGCGCCAGGGCGCCGACGAGGGCCTCGCGCGCCCGCCCGGCCGGGACCGGAAATGCGAGGTACGCCCAGTCGAGGCCCAGGGCCGAGAAGGCGGCGTTGTGTAGGGCGGGCGACAGAGAGTGGCGCACGGGATCGCCGATGACCCCCGCCAGGCGGGTGGCACCAGTTGGCCACGCCACGTTCGTCAACCCAGGCCGCGCTGGTGGGCCAAGGCGATGTTGGCGTTCTGCTCGGCCAGGGTCGTCGAGAAGGCCTCGGCCCCGTCCGGTGCGACCACGACGAAGTACAGCCATGGCCCGGGCGTGGGGTTGAGCGCCGCCACCAGGGAGGCCTCCGACGGGTTCGCGATCGGCGTCGGCGGCAGACCGGCCACCCGGTAGGTGTTGTACGGAGAGGCGATGCTGAAGTCCGGCTTCGTCAATGTGGTGACGTGCCCGCCGAGCGCGTAGATCACCGTGGAGTCGAGCTGGAGGGGCATGCCCTTGGCCACTCGGTTGTAGACGACCTGGGCCACCCGCCCCTGGTCGGCCGGGACCTTGGCCTCCCGCTCGACGATCGACGCCACGATGAGGGCCTCGTAGGGCGTCACCTTGATCCGCGCCGCCTGCTCGGCGAGCCCGAAGGCCATGGCCCGGCTGTCGAAGTCGGCCACCATCTCGCGGAGGATCATCAGGTCGTCGGTGCTGGGCTTGAACGAGTACGAGGCCGGTTCGATCAGGCCTTCCAGGCTCGTGGAGCCGGGAGGCGCGAAGGCCGAGCGGACCTGGCCGCTGCTGGCGGCAGCGAGGAAGCCCGCCGCCGAGTGGCCACGAAGACGCCCGACCCTCGCGGCCACGTCGCCCAGGGTGGCACCGCTAGGGATCATGATCCGATCGGCGCTCGGCCCGCGCCCGAGGGCGCCGACCACGTTGCCGTAGGAGTCGTGTCGACGGAGCGCGTAGCTCCCGGCCTGCACCGTGCCCGCGCCGTGGATGCGCACGTAGAGCCGAAAGAGCGTCGGAGACTTGATCACGCCGTTGCCGGCGAGGATGTCTGCGACGGTCGAGTACGAGCTGCCGGCGGGCAGGTTGACCGTGACCGTCGATCCGGGGCCGCCGGGTGGGTTGACCTGGAAGTCGATCCAGACAGCCGCCGCGGCCGCCAGGACGACGACGCCGGCCACAGAGGCGAGCACGACGCGCTGGGCGAACGAGAGCCTTCGGCGCCGCCTCACCCACTCCGGGCCCACGTCGTCGTCGACCTCGGTGGCCACGTCGCCGCCATCCCCGGGGGGTGACGCGCTCCGACTCGCCTGACGCCAGTCACGGTCGGCAGATCCTCGACCCTCGATGGGCCCTCCCGTGCGACGGGAGGGCCCCTGGTCACTCATCGGCGGTCCCGGGCGCGCCCCGGCGCGCGTGGCTGTCGAGCCAGGATTGGAGCATGATGGCGGCGGCGACCTTGTCGACCGAGGCCCGGGCTTGGCGGCGGGCCCCTCGCCGCAGACCCGACTGAGCCAGGGAGCGCCCGGCGCTCACCGAGGTCAACCGCTCGTCGTGGGTCTCTACCGGCACCCCGACGACTTCGGCAATCCGATTCGCCTCGGCCCGCGCCGCCCGAGCGGCGGGCCCCACAGTGCCGTCGAGCGACAGCGGCAACCCGACCACCACCGTGGACGCTCCCATCTCGGTGACGATCCGTGCGATCTCGCCGTGATCGCGGCCTGCGTCGCCCGAGCGCTCGATCACGACGTACGGAGAGGCCAGTGTGCCGTCGCTGTCGCTGACGGCGACACCGACGCGCCGCTCACCGAGGTCGACACCCACGACCCTCATGTCAGCCCGAGGTTGGCGCGCACCAGGGCCAGGGCCTCGTCGATGCGCCCGGGGTCCCGGCCGCCGGCCAGGGCCAGCTCGGGGCCCTTGCCCCCACCGCCGCCCACCAGGCGGGCGGGCTCGGCCAGCAGCTCGGCGGCCACCAGGCCCGAGTCCTTGGCCACGGCGGCGACCAGGGCCACCCGCTTGGCGTCGGGGGTGCCGGCCAGGACCACGGCGGCGACCCCGTCGTGGGCCCGGGTGGCGAGGGCCAGCTCCTTCAGCTGGTCGGGACCGAGGTCGTCGCGCCGGGCCACGACGAGGCCGGCCTCGGCGGTGGCGGCCAGGGAGGCGGCCTCGATGCCGAGGGCGGCGGTGCGCAGGGCTTTCAGCTCCTCGCGGGTGGCCGCAGAGGTGGCCTGGAGGCGCTCGAGGGCCGCGGTCAGGCCGTCGGGGGAGGTCTGCAGGATGCGGGCGGCGTCGGCCAGCAGGCGCTCCTGGTCCTTGATGTGGTCGAGGGCGCCCAGGCCGGTGAGGGCCTCCAGGCGCCGGGTGCCCGATCCGATGGAGGCCTCCGAGACGATCTGGAGGGGCCCGATCATGCCCAGGGCGTCCACGTGGGTTCCCCCGCACAGCTCGATCGAGGCCGGTCCCGCCCGCACCACCCGCACCCGCTCGCCGTACTTGTCGCCGAAGAAGGCAATGGCGCCCAGGGCCTCGGCCTCGTTCCAGCTGGTCTCGATCACCTGCACGGGGTCGTCGGCCAGGATGGTGGCGTTGACCAGGTCGGCCACGGCCTCGGCCTCGGCGTCGGTGAGGGGGGCGAAGTGGCTGAAGTCGAAGCGCAGCCGGTCGGGGGCCACCAGCGAGCCCTGCTGTTTCACATGGGGGCCGAGGACCTCCCGCAGGGCCCAGTGCAGCAGGTGGGTGCCGGTGTGGTTGCGCCTGATGGCCTCCCGGCGCTCGGCGTCGATGGCGGCGACCGCCGACTGGCCGGGGCCGATGTCGCCCTCGGTGACCCGGGCCCGATGGGCCACCAGGCCGGGCAGGGCGTAGGTGGTGTCGAGGACCTGGGCCACCCCGGTGTCGGTGGTGATGGTGCCGGTGTCGCCCACCTGGCCCCCGCCCTCGGCGTAGAAGGGGCTGCGGTCCAAGACGATCTCGACCTCGCCGGGGGCCACCTCGGTCTCGGGGGCCTCGGGGGCCTCGTCGCCGGGTCGGCCTCCCGGTCCGGCCTTGTCCTCGGGTCGGCCTCCCGGGCCGGCCTCGTCGCCGGGTCGGCCTCCGGGGCCGGCCTCGACCACGCCGAGGACGGTGGCGGTGGAGGTGGTCTCGTCGTAGCCGGTGAAGACGGTGGGCCCGTGGTCGCCCAGCAGGCCCCGGTAGGCGGTGGTGTCGGCGGCCGACGGCCCCCGCCCGGCCGCCGACCGGGCCCGGGCCCGCTGGTCGGCCATGGCCGCCTCGAAGCCGGCCCGGTCCACCTCCACCCCGGCCTCGGCCGCGATCTCGGCGGTGAGCTCGATGGGAAAGCCGTAGGTGTCGTGCAGCCGGAAGGCCACCGGTCCCGCCAGGCGCCCGCCGGCGGCCCGGCCGAGCTCGTCGGCCAGCAGGCCCTGGCCCGCCCGCAGGGTGCGCCCGAAGCGCTCCTCCTCGCCCGCCACCACGGTGGCGATCATGTCGGCGCCGGTCACCAGCTCGGGGTAGGCGGGGCCCATGGTGGCCACCACCGCCTCCACCAGGCGCGGGCCGAGGGCCCCGGTGGCGCCGAGCTGGGTCCCCCAGCGCAGGGCCCGGCGGATGATGCGTCTCAGCACGTAGCCCCGGGCCTCGTTGGCCGGCAGCACCCCGTCGGAGATGAGAAAGGCCATGGCCCGGGCGTGGTCGGCCAGGATGCGCAGGCCCACGTCGGTGCGGCCCCCCGAGCCGTAGGAGGCGCCGGTGGCCGACTCCGCCGCGGCCACGATCGGGCGCAGCACGTCGGTGTCGAAGACCGACTCGACCCCGGCCAGGATGGGAAGGATGCGCTCCAGGCCCGCCCCGGTGTCGATGTTCTTGGACGGCAGCTCGGCCACCGATCCGTCGGCGGCCCGGTTGTACTGCATGAAGACCAGGTTCCACAGCTCGACGTAGCGCTCGTCGTCGCCGTGCGCCGGTCCCCCGCCGGCGCCGTGGTCGTCGCCCTTGTCGTAGAAGATCTCCGAGTCGGGACCACAGGGGCCCACCTCGCCCATGGCCCACAGGTTGTCCTCGCCGAGGGCCTGGACCCGGGTGGGGGCCAGGCCCACCTTGTCCACCCAGATGGCGGCGGCCTCGTCGTCGTCCTCGTGCACGGTGACCCACAGCCGCTCGGCGTCGAGGCCGAGGACCTCGGTCAGCAGCTCCCAGGCCATGGTGATGGCCTCGGCCTTGAAGTAGTCGCCCAGGCTGAAGTTGCCGAGCATCTCGAACAGCGTCAGGTGGCGGGTGTCGGTGCCCACCACGTCGATGTCGTCGTGCTTGCCCCGCACCCGCACGCAGCGCTGGATGGAGGTGAGGCGGGGATGGGGGGGCACCTGCTCGCCCAGGTAGTAGGGCTTGAGGGGGACCATGCCGGCCACGGTGAACAT
>DASXYV010000053.1:0-3397 GCA_036502305.1 Acidimicrobiales bacterium | reverse complement strand
GTCGTGCTGGACGCTCGGTGCGGCGACATTCACGACGAACACGTCGAACAGGGACATGAACGTGGCCGACAGCACGATCGGCAGCGAGCGCCAGCGACGCGGGTCGTAGGTGGGTTCCGCCGCCTCGGCCGCATCCGCCGGTGAATGCTCTCCGGGTCCCGTCTGACGTTCCGTCATCGTCATGGAGAATCCGCCCTCTCGGAAAATAGTTCGACGAACGTAGAACTGTCCAACTCCGCTACCATCGGAGCTATTCCGGCTGACGGCCGGTTGGAGCACGGAACGAGAGAATGAACACACGAAGTGGTGGCGGAGATGCGTGAGCTGCCGGGGCCGGCGGTCGAGGACATCGACCTGGCGTCAGTGATGCACGCCTTGGCCGACCCGTCGCGGCTGCAAACGGTGAGCGCCCTGGCCGACACCAGCGACCTCTGCTGCGCCGATCTCGGCGACCTGGCCGGCTCACAGGGGCTGGCCAAGTCGACCCGCTCGCACCATCTGCGGGTGCTGCGGGAGGCAGGTGTGATCAGGACGCGCTACGACGGGCAGCGCAAGCTGGTCGCGCTGCGCCGTGAGGACCTTGACGCCCGCTTCCCCGGTCTGCTCGACGCGGTGCTCGTCGGGGCCCGGTCCGAGATCGCCGCCGCCGCCACCGTCGACGAGTAGCGGCGACGTCCGAGCCGCCGGAGCGGGCCGGCGCGCTCAGCCGCTCTGTCCCGTGGCAGGGGACTTCGTGAGCGTCGCCGTGGCGGACTGACGGGCCCCGTTCCGTGTCCAGGCGAGCTGGACGTGGTCGCCTGGATGGTGGGAGCCGATGGCCGACGCCAGGTCGCTGGCGTTGGCGACCGGCTTGTTGTCGAGGGTCACGATGACGTCACCTGCCTGGAGCCCGATCTGGCTCGCCGGCGAGCCCGGGACGACCTGCTGGACGAGGGCGCCAGGGCCGCCGGGCGTGTCCGGTGTCGAGCCCGACGAGTTGGTGACACCGACCCCGAGGAAGGCGCCGTTCGGCGCCGTCGCGCCGCCGTTGGTGACGCCCTGGCCCGGCTTGAGCTGGGAGATCTTCGTCTTCGCCTGGTTGATCGGAATGGCGAAGCCGATGTTCTGGGCCGGCTCCTGGGAGCTGCCCGTCAGCACGGCCGTGTTCATCGCGATCACCTGGCCGGCGGAGTTGACGAGGGGCCCACCGGAGTTCCCGGGGCTGATGGCGGCGTCGGTCTGGAGCAGACCGGAGAGGCTCTCACCGCCTGAGTTGAGGGTGCGGTTGAGCGCCGAGATGATGCCCTCGGTGACCGTCGGCTGGTTCCCGAGATCCAGGGCGTTGCCGACGGCGAGGACATTGTCACCGACCTGCACGCCGCCCGAGTCGCCGAGGGTGACGGTGGGAAGGCCGCTGACGCCCTGGATCTGCACCAGGGCCACGTCCGCGCTGGGGTCCGCCGACGTGACGGTGGCGGGGTGGGTCTGGCTCTGGCCGGCGAACGTCACGTTCACGCTGGTGGCGCCCGACACCACGTGGGCATTGGTCAGGACCTGGCCGTTGCTGCTGATCACCATTCCCGTACCGGCGCCCGATCCGGACAGGCGACCCCCGCCGCCCTGGGTATTGATGTTGACCACCGCCGGCTCCACGCGGGCGAGGATGCTCTGGATGTCACCAGGCTTGGGAAGCGCGCTGGTGTTCGAACTGAACTTCGGTGTGATGACGGTGCTCGAGGAGCTGGAGGGCCCCTCCACCAGGGCGCCGATCACCCC
Organism: Acidimicrobiales bacterium; assembly: GCA_036502305.1. GTDB lineage: Bacteria > Actinomycetota > Acidimicrobiia > Acidimicrobiales > AC-9 > AC-9. The sequence continues at coordinate 1,642 of DASXYV010000053.1, read as the reverse complement.
GCCGACCAGGCCGGCGATGAGAATGGCGACGAGACCGGCGACGATCCAGACCCGACCGGGTCCGCCGCCACCGCTGCTCGGGCGGTCGGCCGGCCCGGGAGGCCGGCCCGAGGGATCAGCCGGCGGTTGAGTGAGGGTGGGGCTGTCGGGCGGGGGTGGCCCCGGGGGGTCGAGTGACCACGGCGCGGCGACGGGCTGCATGAAGGGATCGGTCTGTGGGCCGGGCGCAGGGGTGCCCTGCTGGGGCTCGTCCTGCTCAGGTGAGGGCTGCGGGGCCGCGGGCTGTTGGGCCGGCGGCTGCTGGGCCGCCGGCTGCTGGGCCGCCGGGGACCAGGGCGAGATCTCGTGGCCGGCCTGCTGCTCCTGTCGTGGATGATCGGACTCCGGCGACGGGCTCTCCTTGCCGTCGTCGGGACCGCCAGCCTGACCTTCGCTCATTGCCTCTCCCTTTCGGCTCCCTGCTGCTACGTGGCCCGACCCGTCATCCTGGTCGGCAATGCTGTGCGGGGCCTGAGAAAAGCCTAGGAGCCCCCGAAGAACTGTCGACCGTGGGGCGGATCGGGCCCCGCCGGGGGGGCAGCCACCAGCAACAGAGCGGACCCCTTAGCATGACCCGCTCATGTCCTACGTGTTGATCGACAAGCCCCGGCCGCACGTCTCCCTCATCACATTGAACCGGCCCGAGCGGATGAACGCCATGGCCTTCGACGTCATGATCCCGCTGCGGAAGGCCCTCGAGGAGGTCAGCGTCGACAACGACACCCGCGTGGTCGTCGTCACGGGGGCGGGCGACGCCTTCTGCTCGGGGGCCGATCTGGAGGACTCGGGCGTGGTCCCCGATATCGCCGGGCTGACCACGCCTGGGATCGCCTGGCGGGCCATGGAGCTGCTCCACGACGTGGTCCTCGCCATCCGCAGGGTGCACCAGCCGGTCATCGGGGCGATCAACGGCCCCGCCATCGGCGGCGGATTCTGTCTCGCGGTGGCCACCGACATCCGCATCGCGTCGGAGCGCGCGTATTTTCGAGCCGCGGGGATCAACAACGGCCTGACGTCGAGCGAGCTCGGGATCAGCTACCTCCTGCCCAGGGCCGTGGGTTCGTCGCGCGCCTTCGAGATACTGCTCTCGGGGCGGGACGTCGATGGCCCAGAAGCCGAGCGCATCGGCCTGGTGTCGAGGACGGTGCCGGCTCTCGAGATGCTGGACGCCTGCTACGAGCTCGCCGAACGGATCATCGGCTTCAGCCGGGTCGGCGTCGAGGGCACCAAGCGTCTCCTATGGGCGAGCCTCGACGCCGGCAGCCTCCACGCCCACATGGACCACGAGGGCCACGCCCAGCTCTACGTGCGCCTCACCACCCAGAACTTCGAGGAGGCGGTGCGAGCCCGCAGGGAGCACCGGCCCCCCGTGTACCGCGACTGAGCGAATGGTCCGTGCGCCGGCCGGCAGCACGACAGCCGGTCGGTGGCTGAGCGATCAGAAACGATCAGGCGTTGGCTGTCCCCGGTGCGAACCGTTGCACGAGCTGACGGATCGCCAACGCAGCCAAGGCGATGAGCACCTCGACGGCGATGCGAGAAAAGACTTGTTCCACGGACGAACCTCCCCTGTGATGGAACGTCATCCGTACGCCGAGGGTAG
>DASXYV010000052.1:0-2747 GCA_036502305.1 Acidimicrobiales bacterium | reverse complement strand
CGCGCGAGTTCGTCTCCGCCGAGTCGCCGACCATGCACAGGGCCGGCGCCGGCGGCCGACCGTGCCAGGGCGTCTGGCACCGTCCTGTCTCGAGCCGCCCCACCGTCGCCCTCGTCGCCACCCACTACGACGTCGACTTCTCCGAGCACTACCTGGCCGACCTCCTGGCCGAGCGGGGATACGGGTTCCTGGGCTGGAACACCCGCTATCGGGGGCTCGGCACGTACTTCACCCTGGACAGCGCGCTCGTCGACATCGCCGTCGGGGTCCGGTGGCTGCGCGAGGTCGCGGGGATAGGGACGGTCGTCCTGTTGGGTAACTCCGGAGGCGCCTCCTTGATGGCCGCCTACCAGTCCCGGGCGCTGCGCTCGAACCAGGGGGCGCCCGACAGCTCTGGCGTTGCAGACGAGAAACACCCGCTTCCACCAGGAGATCTGTTCATCTCCTTGAACGCCCACCCCGGTCGCCCAGACGTGCTGACGGCGTGGCTCGACCCGGCGGTCGCCGACGAGTTGGACCCGTTGTCAGTCGATCCGACCATCGACATGTTCGATCCCGCCAACGGGCCGCCCTACGCGCCGGAGTTCGTGCAGCGTTATCGCGCCGCCCAGCAGGCGCGCAATGATCGGATCACGACCTGGGTCCTCGCCGAGCGCGATCGCCTCCGCTCGGGCGGCGCATGGGATCGTGTCTTCACGGTCCACCGCAGCTGGGCCGATCTTCGCTTCCTCGACCTCAGCCTGGATCCCTCCGAGCGCACCGCCGGGTGCTACCTGGGCGACCCGAGGTCCGCCAACAACGGGTCCTTCGGCCTGGCCTGCACGAGCACCCTCCGGTCGTGGCTGTCCATGTGGAGCCTCTCGGAGTCGGACTGTCGGGCCGGGCCACACCTGGCCCAGATCCCCCAACCAGCGCTCGTCGTGCAGTCGACGGCGGACCAGGGCTGTTACCCGAGTGACGCCACGGCCATCTTCGACGCTCTGGCGACCAAGGAGAAGGACCTCGAGATGGTCGCCGGCGATCACTACCTGAGTCACCCGGCCCACGCCCGCGGGACGGTCGCCGACCTCATCGCCGACTGGCTGGCGAGATGGGGCTGAGCGTCGGGCCCGCCCGGAGGTACCGTGGCGTCACGCGCGTTGCGCACTGAAGAGGGGGAACCGACGTGGCAGGCAGGTCTTCGAGGATGAACGGCGAGTTCGAGCTGCGGGGGATCAACCACCTGGCGCTGGTGTGCCGTGACATGGACCGCACGGTCGACTTCTACAGCAACGTGCTGGGCATGCCGCTCATCAAGACCATCGAGCTTCCCTTCGACATGGGTCAGCACTTCTTCTTCGACGTGGGCAACGGTGACTCGCTGGCGTTCTTCTGGTTCCCGGCCGCGCCCGAGCCGGCGCCCGGTGTGTCCGCCCCCAGGGACCTTCCCGGGAAGGGGGAGCTCACCAGCGCCATCGGCTCCATGAACCACGTGGCGTTCGACGTGCCGGCCCACAAGATCGACGAGTACCTGGTCAAGCTCAGGGCCAAGGGCATCGAGGCCGCCGACATCATGAACCACGACGACAGCGAGCTGGGGATGAGCAAGAAGGTCCACGACGGGACCTTCGTCCGGTCGATCTACTTCATGGACCCCGACGGGATACTGCTGGAGTTCGCCGCCTGGACGCGCCAGCTCACCGAGGGTGACGTGCGCCACCGTCCGGCGACAGCGGCGCCCACCGCACCGGCGAGCCCCTAGCCCCGCCGCCCGTGAACGACACCATCACGGCGTTGCTGTTCGACTTCGGTGGAGTCTTCACCCCGTCGCCGTTCGGCGTCGTCGCGGCGGCGGCGCTCGAGCTCGGCGTCAGCGAGCAGGTCGCCGTCGAGCTCTGCTTCGGACCCTACGCCGAGGATGGCGACCATCCCTGGCACCGACTCGAGCGCGGCGAGGTGCGGCTCGAGGTCGCTCACCAGGAGCTGCTCGCTCTCGCCAGCGCCGCTGGTGTCGAGATCGACGTCTTCCAAGTGCTGGCCAAGATCGGCCGCGAGGATGACGACCGGATCCTCATGGTTGAGCGAGTGAGGACCCTTCGCGACGCGGGGTACCGGACGGCGCTGGTGACGAACAACATCGCCGAGTTCGGCGACGGGTGGCGACAGCTCATCCCGGTTGACGAGCTGTTCGAGGTAGTCGTCGATTCATGCCAGGTGGGGGTGCGGAAGCCGGATCCCCGGATCTTTCGTCTCGCCCTCGAGCAGCTGGACGGGGTTCGGCCCGAGCAGGCCGTGCTCCTCGACGACTTCGAGGCCAACGTCGCCTGCGCCCGTCAGATCGGCATGCACGGCATCGTCGTGGGCGAGGACTGGGCCCAGGCGCTGGCTCGGCTGGACGCCCTCCTGGCCCCGGCCGGACAGCCGGCTGACCGGACGCCCGGCTGAGCGCCCCCGCCGAGTCGGCCAAGGCAGGAAAACCCGGACCCGGCGGCGAAATCCTCACTGTGCGCCGTGGCGAAGCGCTCGTGCTCGTGTCGCTCCTGGCCTCGTCCCTCGGGGCGCTGTCGACCGGGAGCGTGGCTTCGACGGCGGCCGCCCCCGCTGGCGGTCGACCGGGTGCAACCACCTTCCACCGCCCGATCCTGTCGATCGGTGCCAACCAGTCGAACAACTGGTCGGGCTACAACCAGGGACTCCTCGAGCAGTCGGGCAAGATGTTCCACCAGATCTCGGCGGACTGGAAGGTGCCCACGGCAACCGCCCACCGC
>DASXYV010000051.1:0-1941 GCA_036502305.1 Acidimicrobiales bacterium | reverse complement strand
CATCACCCCGATGGGGAGATGCTGCGGGTCGAGCCGGTTCTCTATTGTTTCGCGACACACGACTGGAAGCGAGGACCCAATGGCGGATGAACCGGTGTTCCTCTACGTCGCCCGCTACAGCAGCGAGGCCGATGCCCGATCCGACTACCAGGTGCTGCTGGAGCTCCATGCCGCGGGCGTGGTGGGCACCTACGACGCCGCCGTGGTGACCAAGGACGGCGACAAGGTCCACGTGCACAAGCACGAGAAGCCGACCCAGCACGGAGCGTGGACCGGTATCGCCGTCGGGGCCGTCATCGGCATCATCTTCCCTCCCTCGATCCTCGGCAGCGCGGCGGTGGCGGGTGTCGCCGGAGGGCTCATCGGCCATTTCTGGGGCGGCCTGTCGCGCAGCGACGTCAAGGCCCTCGGCGACTTCCTCGACGAGGGACAGGCGGCCCTCCTCGTCATCGGGAAATCGAAGCTCCAGGAGGTCCTCGATCGAGAGCTCAAGCGGGCCACCAAGAGCATGGAGAGGCAGATCAAGGCCGATCGAAAGCACGTCGAGGCTGCGCTCGAGGACAGCCAGAAGGCCTGAGGTGGCCGCGACGAGGTGACCTCGACCGGTACGCACCCTGATCCCTTCGGCCCGGCTCGGCTCGGGCCCGTCACCCTCCGCAACCACTTCGTCAAGGCGGCGACGTTCGAGGGGATGACCCCGAAGAACGTACCGACACCGCGGCTCGTCGACTATCACCGGGCGGTGGCGGCGGGCGGCGTCGCCATGACGACGGTCGCCTTCTGTGCCGTGTCGAGGGACGGGCGGGGTGCACCGGGCGAGCTCGTCGTGAGCGACGAGGCAGTCCCGGGTCTCGCCGAGCTGGCCGAAGTCGTCCACGGCACCGGTGCCAAGGTCGCCGCTCAGCTCGGTCACGCCGGGCCCGTCGCGGCCGCGACCGGTTACCGCGGCCTGGCGCCGTCGCGGGTCTTCAGCCCGTTGTCGATGCGGTGGACGAGGGCCGCCGAGGACAACGACATCGAGCGGGTGACCGACGACTTCGTCGCCGCCGCCCGTCGCATCGTGACCGCCGGCTTCGATGCCATCGAGCTGCATCTCGGCCACCACTACCTTCTCAGCGCCTTCCTCAGCCCCAAGCTCAACAAGCGGAGCGACCGCTGGGGCGGAGACGTCGAACGACGGTCGCGGTTCCCCCGCCAGGTCGTGCGGCGCGTGCGCGACGCGGTGGGCGACGCTGTGGCTCTGACGGCGAAGCTGCAGATGGTGGACGGCGTCGAGGGGGGCCTCTGGCTCGACGAGAGCATCGAGGTCGCCCGCCTGCTGGAGGCGGACGGCGCGCTCGACGCGCTGCAGCTCACGGGCGGCGGATCCCTGCTCAACCCGATGTACCTGTTCCGGGGCGACGCGCCGGTCTCGGAGATGGCGAGAACGCTGCCGCGATGGCTGCGTCCGGGCTTCAAGCTGTTGTCACCCAGGTTCATGCCGACCTACCCGTTCGAGGAGGCCTTCTTTCTGCCCTACGCCCGCCAGTTCCGCCAGGCGGTCGATCTTCCCCTCATCCTTCTGGGCGGGATCAATCGGCTGGACACAGTGCGGCGGGCGCTCGACGAGGGCTTCGAGCTCGTGGCCATGGCGCGGGCGCTGCTCCGCGAGCCGGACCTCGTGGATCGCCTCGAGCGGGGCGTGACCACCGAGAGCCTCTGTATCCACTGCAACAAGTGCATGCCGACGATCTACCGGGGCACCCACTGTGTGCTGGTGTCGCCCGAGCAACGTCCAGGCCTCAGGAAGCTCGTGGAATCGTGACGTTCGGCGATTGGGGGACCTGACCCAGTTGCCAGTTTCCCCGCACCGTCGGGAGCGTTACCCTGGGGCGTCGGGGGGTGCGCATGATGTGGAAATGGCGCAGGCGGCGAGAGGCGCAGGGGATCCGGGACCACTCC
>DASXYV010000050.1:0-2375 GCA_036502305.1 Acidimicrobiales bacterium | reverse complement strand
GCGGGTACGTCGAGGGCTGGTCGCTGACCGAGGCCGGGGATCGCCTGGCCCGCATCTACCACGAGGCCGACCTCCTGGTCGCCGAGTCGCTCGGAGCCGGTCTCCTCGACGGGCTCGACCCGCCCTCAGTGGCCGCACTGGTGTCGGTGTTCACCTTCGAACCTCGAGGTCCGGGACCGGCTCCTTCGGGTGGGTTCGACCAGGGGGCACCGCAGGGCAGCGGAGCCGGCCCGCGGAGCGAGCTCCAGCGTCGCTGGCGCGCCGTCGAGGGTCTGGCCCGGCGGCTCAATGCCGACGAGGCTGCGGCCGGCCTGCCCCCAACCAGAGCGCTCGACCCCGGCTTCGCAGAAGTCGCCAGGGCCTGGGCCGCGGGCGACGACCTCAGCCACGTCATCGCTGACGAGGAGGTCTCCGGCGGCGACTTCGTGCGCAACATCAAGCAGCTGATCGACCTCCTCCGCCAGGTCGAGCAGGTCGCACCGGTTCCGGGCACGGCCCGGGCCGCGGGGCGAGCGGCCGACGACCTCTTCCGGGACATCGTGGCCGCCTCGTCGGTCCTCGACGCCGCCGCAACTGCCCCCTCGTAGCTGGGTCTCCACGAACGCCCTGCTCGGAGGGGGAGGCAGATCACCGCCTCCGCGGGCGCGGGGCCGTAGTGTGGCGCCGCATGCATCCATACGTCCGGGAGCGCTTCAGCGACGAGGAGACCGACGTCCTCCGGCGCTACTTCACGAGCATCGACGGGCCGGTCTTCGCCCTGGTCAACCTGCCCGAGGTCGTGAAGGGAGCGCTGTTCGCCCGTTACTCCCGTTCGGCCAAGAGCCTTCGCCGGCTGTTCCTGGACGAGTTCGTCGGCGACCTGGACATCAGCGGCGACCTGACCGTGGACGCCACCGTCGGGCTGCGTCGAGCAGAGGAGCTCTACGACCGGATCTTCCTCGAGTACGGCGACGACTCGGTGGCCCAGCTGGGCGGCGTGCACCTCGCCTGCGAACAGGCGTCCAACCTCCTGACCAAGGTCCTCGAGCGGAGCCGGCTCATGGCCTACCTGGAGCAGTCAACGCGCTATGTCGCCTACGACTCCCGCCTGACCAGCGGCCACTACCGGTACTTCAGGGACCCAGCCATCCTCGAGTCCTCTCTCGGTGCCCGCTACGTGGGCGAGATGGACCGGATGTTCGACACCTACGCAGCACTGGTGCCTGTCGTCCAGGCCTGGCTCACCCGCCGTTACCCCAAGGCCAGCTCCGATCCGGACCTGGCCTACCGCCAGTCGATCCGGGCCAAGGCCTTCGACGCGCTGCGAGGCCTCCTTCCGGCCGGGTCGCTGTCCAATGTGGGCATCTACGGGACCGGCCAGTCCTATGAGCTGCTGCTCCTCCACATGCGGGCCCATCCCCTTCCTGAGGCCCGCTTCTACGCCGAGCTCGTGCTCGAGGAGCTCCGGAAGGCCATCCCTTCGTTCCTGAAGCGCGTGGACCGCCAGGATCGGGGCGGCCAGTGGTCGGCCTACCTGGCCGCCAATCGCGCCGCCATGGACGACCTTGCCGGCCGGCTCTTCCCCAAGGGCGAGGCGGGCGAGGCGGGTGCGGGCGACCTCCCGACGCCAGTGACCCTGGTGGACTTCGATCCAGACGGTGAGAACAAGATGATCGCCGCCATGCTGTACCCGCACACCGACCTGGCGGAGAGCGAGCTGGCTGAGCAGGTCACCCGGATGTCGGCCGACGACCGGCGCCAGGTGGTGCGCACCTACGTAGGCGATCGCGTCAATCGTCGTCATCGTCCCGGACGGGCACTGGAGCGCACGTCGTACCGGTTCGATGTGGTGTCGGACTACGGCGCCTTCCGGGACCTCCAGCGGCATCGCATGCTCACCATCGAGTGGCAGCCCCTCGACACCCGCCTCGGCTACGACGTCCCCGACGCCGCCGTCGAGGCGGGGGTGGCGCCGGCGTTCGAGGAATCGATGGTCCGGTCAGCGACCCTGCACGACGCCCTGGCCCCGCCGTTCCCCCAGCAGGCTCCGTACGCCGCGGCCCTCGCCTTCCGGGTCCGCTACGTGATGCAGATGAACGTTCGAGAGGCCATGCACGTCCTGGAGCTCCGATCAGGCTCCCAGGGCCACCCCGCCTACCGCGCCGTCGTCCGCGACATGCACCGCCTCATTGGCGACCAGGCTGGGCATCACGCCGTGGCCGAGATGATGCGCTTCGTCGACCACGACGACCAGGCCGACAACGGCCTCGGCCGCCTCGAGGCCGCCCGCCGGACCGAGGCGCGCCGCGTGGAGGAGCGCCCGCGTCACCCCGCTCGGCCGGCTCGCTGAAGGCCGCCCCGACAGCGCAGGGCAGCACAGGCCAGCGAGTGGTCGT
>DASXYV010000049.1:0-8361 GCA_036502305.1 Acidimicrobiales bacterium | reverse complement strand
CGAACAATCGGTGAGGGTCGGAATTTTCTCCGCTCAGGTGTCGATTCGGCGTCCCCGTCGTTCGTCGTGGGAGCGAGCCCAGGACACACGTCCACGACACAAGGGGAGGCCGACGTGCCCACCGATGCCCAGTCCCATCCGGCCGACGTGAGCGAGCAGACGTTCCTGCTGACCGTGCGGGGGAAGGTCGTACCCGCCAGTCTCGACGAGACGAGAACGCTCCACAACGCCACGGCCGGCGCACCGCCGAGCGTGGCCGGTGCCCGTGCCCTGGGTGATCTGAGCCACAACGTGTACACCGGTCGGGGCGAGGAGCTCGCCGGTGAGCTGTTGTTCATCGACTTCTGGAACAGCCTGTCGGGGCTGGGCCAGTTCTTCGCCAACCCACAGGTCGAGGAGGCCGCCGGGCAGCTGTTCTCCGCTCGAGACGCCGTGGTGTGGGCCGGCGCGCTCGGGTTCGGCGACGTCCACCTGGCGGTCCCGTCGGGGCGTGCCGCAGGCGGTGTGGGAATCCTGCGGACCGAGGTGACCTCGATGGAGAAGGCGGCGGACGCCTTCCGGGCCTACGCGGCCAACACGATCAACGAAGCCCGGAGCCACGGCATCGTGAACCACAGCGTCTGGACGCGGGTCCCGAGCCCAGGTCAGGAGCCGGCGGCGGAGGTCATCGCCATCGACGTGTGGATCGACGCCGACGAGATGGGTCGCTACTACGAGCTCGGCCTGGGGTTCGAGCACCTTGGCCCGGTGTTCGCCGGCCAGCCCGACACATCGACCTGGCAGTCCGCCGCAGGCGACTGGACCGAGTGGTAGGAAGAGCTGATGCAGTACGTCGCTCTCATCTGGGAGAAATGGGACAGCGAGGAGGACGTCAAGCCTGGCGAGTTTGCTCGCTACACCGCCTTCACGCGTGAAGCGAGCGAGGCGGGCGTGCTGCGAGGCGGGTCGGCGCTGCACCCCGTGTCGGCCACGAGCACGGTTCGGCTGCGCGATGACGAGGTCCTGATGACCGACGGTCCATTCGTCGAGTCCAAGGAGCAGCTGAGCGGTTACTACGTCTTGGAGTGTGACGATCTCGATGAGGCGATCAGCTGGGCGGCACGGATCCCGGGGGCGCGCCATGGCGCCATTGAGGTGCGACCGCTGCTCGTCGGTCCGTGAGCACGTCGGGCGAGGCGCGCGCGGTCGCAGGGGAGTTCCGCCGCCAGTCGGGACGGGTCGTGGCCTCGTTGATCAGGTTCTGCGGGGACTTCGACCTGGCCGAGGACGCCGTTCAAGAGGCCTTCGTCATCGCCCTCCAGCGCTGGGTGGTCGACGGGGTGCCGGCGAACCCGGGAGCGTGGATCACGACAACGGCCAAGCGTCGGGCGGTCGACCGGATCCGCCGGGAGGGGCGTCGGGCCGACAAGGAGGCACTCGTGGCCCGCATCCGACAGATGCCCGATGAGCCGGCGGGGTTGGAAGACGACCGGCTGCGCCTGATCTTCACCTGCTGCCACCCGGCGCTGGCGCTCGATGCGCGGGTTGCCCTGACGCTGCGGACCGTGTGTGGCCTCAGCACGGCCGAGGTCGCCAAGGCGTTCGTGACCCCCGAGGCGACCGTGGCCCAGCGGCTGGTGCGGGCCAAGCGCAAGATACAGGTGACCGGCATCGCCTACGAGGTCCCGCCGCCCGAACGCCTCGGCGCTCGGCTGGCCGCCGTCCTGGCCGTCGTCTACCTCATGTTCAACGAGGGCTACGTGGCCTCATCGGGCGAGACACTGGTCCGAGACGAGCTGTGCGTCGAGGCGCTCCGCCTCGGCGCCCTGTTGTCCGAGCTGATGCCCCGAGAGCCCGAGGTCCTCGGGCTGCACGCCCTCATGCTGTTGAGCCATTCCCGCCGCCGGGCCCGCACCGATGGCTCGGGCGGCATGGTGCTGCTGGCGGACCAGGACCGCCGACGCTGGCGGCAGCCCGAGATCGACCGAGGTCTCGCGCTCGTGCGCCAGGCGGCGCGAGCGGGCAGCGTCGGTCAGTACTGGCTCCAGGCGGCCATCGTGGCCGAGCATGTTCGCGCCCGGAGCGCAGAGGACACGGACTGGGACCACGTCTGCCGGCTGTACGACTCGCTGCTCGACCTGACCCGGTCACCGGTCGTGGCGCTCAACCGGGCCATCGCCGTATCGATGGTCGAGGGACCGGACGCCGGGCTTCGCCTGCTCGAGCGCGTCGGCGGCGAGCTCGACGGCTATGTGTACTTCCACAGCGCTCGAGCGGATCTGCACCGACGGGCCGGGGAGCAGGCGGAAGCGCAGGCGGCCTACCGGCGCGCCCTCGAGCTGGCGGCCAACGACGTCCAGCGTGCCGCGCTCGACGCCCGGCTGGAAGAGCTCTCCGCTTCCTGACCTCTTGGTGGTCAGGTGTCGCCCGTCAGCCGCTGCGGGACACGCCGGGCGGGGGCGCGCCCGGCGGGTTGGCGGGGCGCCGGAGGTGTGGGAAGCCGGGGAAGTCGACGCCTCACCGCGCTCTTGGTCTCGAGGGATACCGTCTCGCCGTGGTGGGAGATCCCCAACGGTGGCCCCTCCATCAGGAGGTAGGTGGCCTCTCGGTGGTTGATCTCGACCTTGAGCAGCCGGCCCTTGAAGATGAGACGAAAGCTCATCCGGGTGAGGGCCTGGGGCAGACGCGGCGAGAAGCTGAGGGTGCCGTCGTAGTCCCGAATGCCGCCGAACCCTCCGATCGGTGCCATGCAGGCGCCGGCGAGCGAGGCGATGTGTAGCCCATCCCGGGTGTTGTGCTCGAGATCGTCCAGATCCATGAGCGCCGCCTCACCGAAGTAGTCGTAGGCGAGCTCGACGTGACCGACCTCGGCGGCCACGACCGCCTCTGTGCACGCCGAGAGCGAGGAGTCCCGGACCGTCAACGCCTCGTAGTAGTCGAAGTCACGGAGCTTCTGATCCTCCGTGAAGGCATCGCCCCGTGTCTGGATGGCGAGCACCAGGTCGGGCTGCTTGACCACCTGCTTGCGGTAGAGCTGGAGGTACGGGAAATGAAGGAGCAGCGGGTAGTCCTCGGGGCCCGTGGCCGAGAAGTTCCACCGCTCGTGCGTGGTGAACCCCTCGGATTGGGGGTGGATGCCGATCGTCTCGTCGTAAGGGATCACGATCACCCGGGCGGCATCGCGCCAGGAGGCGACCTCCTCAGGGTCCACGCCGAGCTCGATGGCGCGGTCGGGGTACCGCTCCGCTGTGTCGGCCGCGGCGCGCAGGTTCTTCTGGGCCATCAGATTGGTGTAGACGTTGTTGTCGGCGATGGCGCTGTACTCGTCGGGACCCGTCACCCCGTCGATGCGAAAGCGACTGTCGGCACCGTGGTGGCCGAGCGAGCGCCACAGGCGAGCCGTCTCGACCAGCAGCTCGAGCCCGATCTCGCGCTCGAAGGCATCGTCCTCCGAGACCAGCTGGTAGCGGATCACGGCGTCAGCGATGCCAGCGTTGATGTGGAACTGCGCAGTTCCCGCCGGCCAGTAGCCCGAGCACTCCTCGCCGCTGATCGTCCGCCAGGGGAAGGCGGCGCCTTGCAGCCCGAGCTGTGTCGCCCGCTTGCGGGCCAGGTCGAGGGTGGCATGTCGCCAGCGGAGGACGTCGCCGGCCGCTGCCGGGTAGGTGTAGCTGAGAATCGGCAGCACGAACATCTCGGTGTCCCAGAAGGTGTGGCCGTCGTAGCCCGGGCCGGTCAGACCCTTTCCGGGAATTGCCCGTTGCTCGCCTCGGGCCCCGGCCTGGAGGATGTGGAACATGGCGAAGTGCACGGCCTGCTGGAGCTCGGCGTCACCTTCGATCTCGATGTCGGCCCGATCCCAGAAGTCGTCGAGGTAGGCGCGTTGCGCGTCTACCAGACCGTCCCAACCGGTGTGCTGGGCCTCGGCCAGCGCCCCCTCCACCTGGGCCCGCACGGCGGGCTGCGAGCGTTGCCCCGACCACCCGTAGGACAGGAACTTGACGATTCGCAGGGGCTTGCCCGGTGCCACGTCAGCCGTGATCGTCACCCGTCCGAGGTCCCCCTCGCTCTCCACGCTGACGGTGGTGCCCGGGGGGCCGTCGACGACGTGGTCCATGCCCGCTGCCATCCGTAGGCCGCTCGCCCGGGTGATGTGGCACAGCACGACCCGATTCTCCTTGCAGAAGTGCTCTTCGGAGACGAGCGGCGAGCTCAGCGCCGCCGCGGCGCGGGGGTCGGGGTCGACGGTGGGGGCTGGCTCGTTGGCGACGAGCTCCGACTGGACCACGAGTCGGGTCGCTCCGCCGTCGACGGGCTCGACCTCGTAGAGCACCGCGGCGATCGCTCGCTGGACGAAGGACACCAACCGGGTCGTGGAGAGCCGAACCTCACGACCAACAGGCGAGACCCACTGTGCTTGTCGACGGAGCACTCCGGCCCGTAGGTCGAGCACCCGCTCGTGCGAGCGGAGCTGCCCGTAGCGCACGTCGAAGGGCTCGTCGCCGACGAGAAGGCGGAAGATCTTGCCGTTGGTGATGTTGACGACGGTCTGGCCCGCCTCGGGGTTGCCGTAGGAGGTCTCGGCGTAGCGCAGCGGCCGCTTCTCGTAGAAGGCGTTGAGGTAGGTGCCGGGAATGTCGGCCGGCTCGCCCTCGTCCAGGTTCCCGCGGAGACCGAGATGCCCGTTGGACAGGGCGAACACCGACTCGGTCTGGGCGAGCACGTCCAGATTGAGCTCGGTCTCGCGGAGCACCCACGGCTCGACCGCGAACGCAGGGTGGGAGATCACGATCGATCGAGCAGCTCGGCCAGGTCGGTCACCACGATGTCGGCGAGGACGCCGTCGAGGTCGAACAGGCACGCCACCACGCTGTCCGGAAGGCCCAGCATCGGGCGAAGTGTAGCGGCAGGTCCTCGGCCTCCAGCCGGCACCGGCTCGAGGAAGGGCATAGGCTCGAGGAGAGGAGGGACGATGGCGCCGATATCCCGTGGCTTTCGTGGCCGGCGACGCACGGACGTCGATCCCTCGCGCGTCCCTCCTGGGCAGTACGTGGTGAACGACTTTCCGGTGCTCTCGGCGGGTCCCACCCCGAACATACGGCTGGACGGCTGGAGCTTCACCATCGACGGGGCGGTCGACGAGCGTCGCTCCTGGGGGTGGGAGGAGCTCCTCGCTCTTCCGAGCGAGACGGTGACGGTCGACATCCACTGTGTGACCAAATGGTCGAAGCTCGGCACGGCCTGGACGGGTGTATCCCTCGACGTCCTCCTCGAGGACGTCGAGACGAGCGCCGAGTACGTCACCGCCCGGTCCGAGGGCGGCTACACGTCCAACCTGCCGCTGGCGGATGTCACCGATGGCCAGGCGTGGATCGCCTATCGCTTCGACGGAGAGGCGCTGGAGCCCGAGCACGGGGGGCCCGCCCGCCTGCTGGTCCCGCATCTGTATTTCTGGAAGAGCGCCAAGTGGATCCGCGGTCTGACCCTCATGGACGAGGACGAGCCCGGCTTCTGGGAATCGCTCGGCTACCACAACTACGGCGATCCGTGGAGAGAGCAGCGGTACTGGAGCGACTAGGAGCCCGCCGCGCGCCGCTGATCTGGCGGGTGGGGACCGTCACCGAGGTGCGGGAGGAGACGCCACGGGCCCGGACGATCGTTCTCGACGTCCCCGAATGGCCGGACCACCTGGCGGGCCAGCACGTCGACGTCCGCCTCACCGCCGCGGACGGCTACCAGGCCCAGCGTTCGTACTCCATCGCCTCGCCTCCCGGGGAGGCCGGGCTGGCGCTGACGGTCGAGCGGATCGACGACGGCGAGGTCTCGCCCTACCTGGCCGACGAGCTCCGAGTCGGGGACAGCTTCGAGCTGCGTGGTCCGATCGGCGGCTACTTCACCTGGCAGGTACACGACGGCGGACCGCTGCTCCTCGTCGCGGGCGGCTCCGGCCTCGTGCCGCTCATGGCCATGGTCCGCCATCGCCGTCGGGAAGCCAGCGAGGTCGACACGCGGCTGTTGCTCTCGGTCGGCTCGTGGAACGACGCGCTGTACCAGGCGGAGCTCGCCGAGACTCCCCGCCAGGGCGTCGCATGCCGCTACACCCTGACGCGCCACTGGGATGCGCACTGGGCCGGGTGGACCCGCCGGGTCGACGCCGAGATGCTCGGCGCCGTCGGACCCGGTCCCGAGGACCGACCGCTGATCTTCGTCTGTGGACCGACCCCGTTCGTCGAGCACGTGGCGGACCTGTTCGTGGCCCTCGGGCACGAGGCGGGGAGAGTTCGCACCGAGCGATTCGGACCGACAGGAGGATGACAATGGGATCGTCTGGACTTCACACCGATGGCAACGGAGTCGCCGGCACCCTGGAGGAGATCTTCACGACGGAGATCACGGTCGCCGAGCGGATCTGTCAGTCGTGCGGGACCCGCGCCGCGATCGGCGCTCATCGCGCCTACCAGGGAGCGGGCGTCGTATTGCGCTGCCCGCATTGCGGGGACCTGGGGGCGCGCGTCGGCATGCAGGGCGACCACCACCACGTGCTCGAGCTTCGAGGCACCTGGGTCCTTAACCGGTCGTCGTAACATCTCAGTCAGACGCTCGAGAGGGACGAACCGCCGTGAGGGTCATCGACGGGGCCAGGCTGCCGATCTACAGCTGGGCGTCCGAGCTGGAGCCGGGAGCGCTGGCCCAGGCGGTGAACTGCGCCAACGTGCCCCGGGCGTTCCACCACGTGGCGGTCATGGCCGACGGCCACCAGGGTTACGGCGTGCCTATCGGAGCAGTCCTCGCACTCGAGGCCGCGCTGTCGCCCTACGCCGTTGGCAACGACATCGGCTGCGGGATGGCCCTCGTGGCGACCGCCCTGACCGAGGACGACCTGCGCGAGCCGGTACCGACGGGCCGCGGAGGAACGGACCCGACTGTCCGCGACGACATCATGGGCTGGGTGCAGCGGGCCATACCTGCCGGACCCGAGAGCTCTATCGGTCGCGACCGGCGAAGTGACGACGGACTGGACGATCTTCTGCACACCGCCTTCGACGCCATGGACGAGGCCGCCCTCGCCTGTGGGATCCCGCTCTCGACGAGCCAGTCGACGGATCCGGGCCGCGGCCGGCCCCTGAACCGACCAGACCTCGTGGCGCGGGGCCGCGCCCAGCTGGCCACCCTCGGCTCCGGCAATCACTTCGTCGAGCTCCTGGCCGGCTTCGAGGGCGACGTGTGGGTGCTCGTCCACTCTGGTTCCCGCGGTGTCGGTGGGATGATCTGCGCCAACTTCCACCGGCTGGCGTTGGCCCACTGCGCCGCCCGTGGAGAGACCCTCGCCGATCCGGGACTGGCGTGGCTGCCGGTGTCAGCGGCAGGTGGCGGCGATGACCGCGAACAGTGGGCCATCGCCGGGCGCTGCTACGAGCGGGCGATGAAGGCCGCACTGGGCTACGCCGAGCTCAACCGTCACCGCATGCTCGAGACCATCGCCGACGAGATCGAGCGTCGGTATCCAGACGCCATGCAGTGGGACCAGACGGTCGACATCCACCACAACGACGCCGTCTGCGAGGAGCACTACGGCCGCTCGGTCTGGGTCCATCGCAAGGGAGCGGTGAAGGCGACGATGGGCACGGCGACGATCACGCCCGGCTCGATGGGTACCGGCTCGGTCCTCGGGCGGGGCCTCGGCAACCCGGAGTCGTTCTGCTCGGCCGCCCACGGCGCCGGGAGGGCGCTCAGCCGTAGCCGAGCTCGCCGTGAGCTCTCGCTCGATCACGAGCTCGCCGGGGTGAGGTCCGCGGGGGGCAAGGTCTTCGCCGCCAGCAGCCAGGCGGTGCTCGACGAGATGCCGGGCGCCTACAAGGACCTCGAGGAGGTGATGGGCCTGCAGGCGGATCTCGTCGAGCCCGTTCGCCGGTTCACCCCTCTCGGCACCTACAAGGGAGTCGACAAGCGACCGTCGCGGCGGTCCCGGTGGCGCCCGGGCGAGGAGCGCTGAAGGTGGCGGAGGGTCCATCGATTACCTTCGCGGCCTGGTGGAGGTGAACAGCGCGACGGCGCGTCCCAGATGAGGGAGACCAAGCCATCGTTCACCGCCCGCCGGGTGGCCGTCACGCGGGCCAGCCTGGTCAGACCCGAGATGCCGACGGGCGACGCCGACGCCGAGGTCCGGCTCTACCGGTCCCTGGGAGGATTTCCAGTGCGCCTGGGGGACAGTCAGCTGCGACGCCACCTGGCCGTCCGTACGGCGTTCTTCGACCGGGAGACGTTGGACTCCCTTCGCGCTGGTATCCGGCAGGTCGTCCTCGTTGGCGCCGGCTACGACGGGCGGGCGCTGCGCTTCGCCAGCCCTGAGGTTCGATGGTTCGAGGTGGACCACCCGGCGAC
>DASXYV010000048.1:0-3153 GCA_036502305.1 Acidimicrobiales bacterium | reverse complement strand
CGACGAGATCGACCGGGCCGAGCTCGTGGTCACGGGTGAGGGGTTCCTCGACGAGCAGTCGTTCAACGGCAAGGTGGTCGGGGAGGTCGCTGAACTGTCGGCCCGGGCGAGCGTTCCTGTCCTCGCCGTGGTGGGCGAGGTCGTCGACCACGACCTGAAGGAGCTCGGCGGCGGCAGCCACCACGACCTCTCTGTGATCTCGCTCGTCGAGCGCTGCGGGCGGGAGCGGGCGACCGGCCAGACGCTGGAGTCCGTCGAGGAGGAGGTGGCTCGCTACCTTCAGGCGCTTCAGGCGCTGCGGCGGGTGTAGGCGGGCACATCGAGCAGAGGCGGGAGGTCCCCGCTGGCGACCGTCTGCGGGGCGGCGCCAGGTACGACCAGCGTGGCCGAAGACTGCCCCCGGGCCGGCACCCCCGCCCGCTCGAGGGCGACCTGGACGATGGCCACGGCCTGGGGTGCCAGCTCGGAGACCGGGCGGTTGCGATGGGCCCGCGTGCCCAGGTCGACCTCGGCGATCGAGTCCAGTCCGAATCGCGACGCCACGTCCGCGAGCAGCCCGAGCTCCACGCCGTAGCCCTGGGCGAACGGCAGTCGCTCGAGCACCTCCCTCGGCGCCGCGCACTCACCGGCGAGGGGTTGGACGACTCCGGACAGGTGCGGAAGCAGCACTGCGATCAGGGGCCTGGCCACGAGCTCGGTCACCCGCCCGCCTCCGGTCGCCTGCCCGTCGAGCGGGCGCTCGTAGTACGCCTTGACCAGGGCCACGTCGTCGTAGGTGAGCACGGGGCCCAGCAGCCCGGCGACGAACGAGGGTTGAAAGTTGGTCACGTCGGCATCGAGAAAGGCGACGACGTCCCCCTCGCTGGCGAACACAGCGCTCCACAACGCCTGGCCCTTGCCGGGCTCCCCGGCGTGCTGGCCGAGCACATCGGCGGCCCGCACCACCCGGGCCCCCGCCGACCGGGCGACGTCGGCGGTGCCGTCGGTCGAGCCGTCGTCGACGACGAGGACCTCGTCGACGAGACCGGACCCCGCGACCGGACCACTCAGGAGCGCCCGCAGTATCGGGCCGATGGTCGCCGACTCGTCACGCGCCGGCAGGCAGATCGACACCCGCCGGCCTCGCTTGGCCGCGGCGAGGGACTGGAGGGGGAAGTCGCGATGGTGGAAGGCCCGTGACCGGCCGGGAACCATGGGGCCATCATCCACCACCACGGGCGCCTCCGCCTCAACGTCCTGGGTAACCGCTTTGACGGGCGGGCGCCGTTCGATCACTATTGAAGAAGCCATCATCCAGAGCGGTCGAGGGACCGGGCCCAACGACGCCGCGACAACCAGCGCCAGACCCGCCAGGGAGCGGGGGGCGCCAGGTGCCAATGCCCGAGCGATGAGGAGGAGTTGTGTCGTTCATAGAAGGCCTCCGCTGCCGGGAATGCGCGCGCGTCTATCCGGCCGAGGCTCTGCACGTCTGTGACTACTGTTTCGGACCCCTCGAGGTCACCTACGACTACGAGGCCATCGCCAACCACGTGACCGCCGGGAGCATCGCTGCCGGCCCCGACACCATCTGGCGCTACGCCGACCTGCTGCCGGTGGAGGACAAGGCCCCGGTCGATCTCGGGGCCGGCTTCACGCCGCTGGTCCGGGCCGACCGCCTGGCGGCCGAGCTGGGGCTGGGGGAGGTGTGGATCAAGAACGACACGGTGAACCCGACCGGCTCGTTCAAGGACCGGGTCGTGTCAGTGGCGCTCACCAAGGCCCGCCAGCTCGGCTTCAAGGTGGCGGCCTGCGCCTCGACCGGCAACCTGGCGAACGCCGTCGCCGCCCACGCTGCCCGGGCGGGCATGGAGTCGTTCGTGTTCATCCCGCACGACCTCGAGCTGGCCAAGATCGTGACCACTGCCGTCTACGGCGGCCACCTCATCGCCGTCGAGGGCAACTACGATGACGTGAACCGGCTGTGCGCCGAGCTGACGGCCGAGCACCCCTCGTGGGCCTTCGTCAACGTCAACGTGCGCACCTATTACGCCGAAGGGTCGAAGACCCTCGCCTTCGAGGTGGCCGAGCAGCTGGGTTGGGAGGCCCCAGACCACGTGGTGGTGCCCGTCGGCTCCGGCAGCCAGCTGGCCAAGATCCACAAGGGGTTTCAGGAGCTGGGCCAGGTGGGCCTGCTCCCCGAGATCCCCGAGGTGCGCATCTCCGGAGCCCAGGCAACCGGGTGCGCTCCCGTGGCCACGGCCTTCGCCGAAGGGGTCGACCACATCCGTCCCGTCCGGCCCTCGACGATCGCCAAGTCGTTGGCCATCGGCAACCCGGCCGACGGCTGGTATGCCCTGGACACCGTGCGCTCGACGGGCGGCGCACTGGATGCTGTGACCGACGAGGAGATCGTCGAGGGCATCGGGTTGCTGGCCCGCACCGAGGGCATCTTCGCCGAGACTGCGGGGGGCGTGACCGTGGCGACCCTGGCCAAGCTGGCGGCGGCGGGAGTCGTCCGCTCCGACGAGCGGGTGGTCGCCTACGTCACCGGCCACGGGTTGAAGACGGTCGACGCGGTGACGCCCCACGTCGGCCCCAGCGCCACCATCGCCCCCTCGATGGACGCCTTCGCCGCTGCGCTGGCTGCCCTCGAGCAGGTCGACCGGCCATGAGCGTGACCGTTCGGGTGCCGACCCAGCTGCGCACGCTGACCAACGGCGCCGGCGAGGTCACGGTCGAGGGGTCCAGCGTGGGTGAGGTCCTCAAGGCGCTCGACGCGTCCTTTCCGG
Source organism: Acidimicrobiales bacterium (assembly GCA_036502305.1). Taxonomy (GTDB): domain Bacteria; phylum Actinomycetota; class Acidimicrobiia; order Acidimicrobiales; family AC-9; genus AC-9. The sequence goes on along the minus strand of DASXYV010000048.1, from coordinate 385 downwards.
GGTTCGCCGGGCGCCTCTTCGACGACACCGGGAAGCTGCGCCGGTTCGTCAACGTCTTTCTCGCCGACGAGGATGTCCGTTTTCTCCAGGGTCTGGACACGCCGGTGCCCGATGGTCAGACGCTGTCGATCATCCCCGCCGTCGCGGGAGGCTGACCGGCGGTCGCGCCGGAGGTTGGGCGGAAAGGCGGCCTCGAGGCCAGCCCCTCTCGCGCCCCGGCACCCAGACCGACGGGGCGGCGAAGAGCGGTCCCCGCCCCCGTGGGGCCCGGTTGCAGAACGGGGCCGTGCGTGGTTTGCTGTTAGCAGTCACGGGATGAGAGTGCTAACGGTCCACCCATTGGAGGGAACCACGATATGCCCAAGTTGATCGCCTTCGACGAGCA
>DASXYV010000047.1:0-3596 GCA_036502305.1 Acidimicrobiales bacterium | reverse complement strand
GGCATCATCGTCGACCACGCCAGCTGGCGGTGGATCTTCTTCATCAATGTTCCGATGGCTTTGGCCATCGCCACGTTGGTGCTGACGGCGGCTGCCGAGTCGAGGGACGAGCGCGTCAGGACGATCGACTACCGCGGACTGGCACTGCTCACCGGCGGGCTGACCACCATCGTCCTCGGTGTGTCGAGGGGTCCCGAGCTGGGCTTCGCGTCACCGATGACGGTCGGGCTGATCGGTGGAGGGTGCGTCCTGCTGGCTGGCTTCCTCCGCCACGAAGCCAGGGCGCGGGAACCGCTCATCCGGCCCGAGATCATGCGCCACCGCCACATGATCGCCGCCAGCGCGGTGGGCTTCTTCAGCCAGTTCGCCGCCTTCAGCCTCGTCATCCTGGGCGTGACCTTCGTCCAGAAGGCCTTTGGCCTGTCCGCCTTCCTGGCCGGGTTGGTGTTCCTGCCCCGGCTCCTGCCGGAGTTGCTCTTCGCACGCCGCGCTGGCCACATCGCCGATGTTGTGGGGCCGACGGTGCCCATCGGTATCGGCATGGCCGTTATCGCCGCCGCCACGGCGGCGGTCTCGGTGCTGGCCGACCGGAGCTACCTCGTCCTCGTCGTCGCCTTCGCCGCCGTCGGGCTCGGCGTCGCCGTGGTCGACGCGCCGAGGCGGCTCGCCGCCCAGTCCTCGGTGTCCCGGGAGTACCAGGGGGTGGTCGCTGGCATCAGCAGCACCACCACCCGACTGGGCGCCACCTTCGGGATCGCCATGCTGGGCAGCGTGATCGTCGGCATCCAGTACGGCCGGTCCGTGCATCTCCTCGCCCAGGCCGGTGTGCGCGTCAACCAGGGCGATCGGTTCGCCCTCGACAGCGTGCTGGCGAATGGGAACGCCGGGGCCGGCAGGCTGCGGCAGCTTTCGCCTCAGGCGGCCGGGCCGATCCGGCGCGCCGCTCACGACGCGTACACCTACGCCTTCAGCAACAGCATGCGCGTGGCGGCGGTGGCAGTGGCCGTCGCCGGGCTGGTCTCCGTGGTCCTGCTCAGCTCCCGGGCCGAGCCCGTGGCGGCTCCCGGCGGGAGGGACGGATGACGCTCGCGGATCACCGACGCACGCCGACCGGGCTCTAGCATGGCTGGCGTGGCCTCGGGGGTGTGGGCGGAGGCGCTCGACTGGATGACGACGTGGTGGGACGACGACGTCGCCATGGTCTGGAACCCACCCGGTTCCTTCGACGCGCTGTTCCCTCCGCGCAGCCTTCACCTCGTGCCGCCGACCGTCTGGTACGCGCTCGGTCTGTTGCGACGGCGCGCCGACGGCGACGTGGAGAACGCGGTGCGCGCCCTCGGGGCGGTCGTCCGCTGTCAGCTCGTCGATCCAGGCGCCCCCTGGCACGGCACGTTCGCCCGGTTCCGGGAGTTCCCCGATCCGCAGCCGGGCGCCGTGGAGTACGCCGGGTTCGACCCCAACTGGCGGCAGTTCGTCGGCACCGGCTTCGCCCTGGCGCTCATACTCGACGGAGACGTCCTGCCCGGTACGACCGTCGACGCCATGGTGGCGGCCATCGCCCTGGCGGTGGACGGCGAGCCTCCCGAGCGGGTGGACGCGCGCTACTCCAACATCGCGCTCATGCGGGCCTGGCTCGAGGTGCAGGCCGGCCACCTGCTGGACCGGCCAGAGCTCACGCGGCGAGGCGAGGACCTGGCCCGCCGCACCGTCGAGCGCTTCGACCTCCACGGGACGCTCGACGAGTGGAACTCGCCCACCTACTACGGGATCGACCTCTACGCCCTCGTCCTGTGGCGGTCGCACTCGCCGTCACCACAGCTGCAGGCCTGGGGCCGCCGCCTCGAAGCCGAGCTGTGGGCCGATCTGGCCCGTTGGTACCACGCCGGTCTCGGCAACATCGCCGGGCCGTACACCCGGGCCTACGGCATGGACATGCGCCGCTACGTGGCCGCCCTCGGCCTGTGGATCCAGGCCGTCGAGCCCGACGCCGCGGCCCCGGTGCCCGAGCTGAGCCGGCCGTTCTCCCACTCCCACGACCTCGCCCTGGCACCGGTGATCGCGGCCCTCGATGCCTGTGTCCCCGCGGCGGCGCAGGATGCCCTCAGCCGCTTCGAGGGGGAGCGCCACCTCGAGCTCGCCGTGTCGTCCGACCCGGAGCGGATCGCCAGCGCGTGGCTCTCGGCTGACCTGATGGTCGGTGCCGAGCGCGGCGGGCGGCGGTGGCCCGGCTGGGGCCAGTACCACCCGGCGACCGTCCACTGGCGCGACCCTGACGGCCGCACCCGGTGGATCCGTCTCGTCCACTCGGGCCCGGTCGAGGCCCGCGCCGAGCCTCACGAGCTGGTCACGACCTGCGACCCCCACGCCCGGAGGGGTCCACAGCCGACGACGTTCCTCGTCTCGGCGGCGGATGCGCTAGACGGTGAGGTCTGGCACCTTCCTGTGCTGACGGTACGGGTCCACACCGACGCCGAGTTCGTCGGTGTGGCCCGCGCCGGGGAGCTGGACGAGGTCCGCTACGAGCCGCCAGCCAGCGGGACGGCCTCCTTCTGGCTGTCGTTCGACGCCTGATCGATCTCCGGCAGTCCCGTCGACTGCTCCCCCAAGACGTTCTCTCCGGGCTCGGGCTCCCCACTCATCAAGAAGCGCCGGCTGCTCACCCGACTCTCGTCGATGATGCGGCTGGTGTGGCTGAAGTCGGTGATCTCGATGTCGGTCGTGTCGGCGCCGGGCACCGTGATCACCCGCTGCCCGGCGCGGGCCAGCGCGGTCGGATCGGGCAGCCGGGCATAGCGGCTGATGGCGAAGCTGCGGATGAGGACGTCGAGGGCTGTCAGCCGTCGCGGTCGCTCGTCCTCGGGACCGACGATCTCACCCAGCACGTACACGGTGCTGGCGTCGAGGTCGACGGCTCGCTGCACGGGTGCCGGCTCCAGCACGCCGCCGTCGACGTGGCGATGACCGCCGAGCATGACCGGAGGGAACAGCCCGGGCAGGCAGGCGCTGGCATAGAGGATGTCGATGGCGGGGCCGGCCTCCCACCAGCGGGCCACGCCGTTGTCGAGGTCGGTGGTCACCACGTGGACGGGAACCGTGGTATCGGCCAGCTCGGTCAGGGCACAGAAGCGGGCGATCAACGCCCGGAGGGCGACGGGCGTGTAGATGTGGTCGTGGCGAAGCAGGACCCGGGTGATCGTCCCGTACCGGTTGCGACCGAAGACGTCCTCGCGGGTCAATCCCCGCCAGATGGTGGCCAGCCGGTCCACCTGGGCCATCGTCGGGTCCATGGCGAAGAAGGCCGCGTTCAGCGCGCCCACCGACGAGCCGACCACGACGTCGGGCCGGATGCCGGCTTCCACCAGGCTGTGGAGGATGCCCACCTGGGCCGCCCCGCTGCTGCCTCCGGACGGGAAGACGAACGCGACCTCCGGTGACCGCGAGCGACGCGGCCTCGTTGGAGGTCGGGGCGGGAGCGCCGAGGTGAGGCTCCTGGCCAAGGTGAGGCGCTCGACGGGGCGACCGAGGAAGGTGGTGAGGGTGTGATTCGGGGCCCGGTGGGCGATGCGACCACCCATCCGCTCGAGGGCCCGTGACCG
>DASXYV010000046.1:0-2557 GCA_036502305.1 Acidimicrobiales bacterium | reverse complement strand
GTCGGGGTGCGTCCTCCACGTCCAGGGGGTCTCGACCGATCTGCATCCGTACCGCATGATCGTCGCCCATCACCGGTCGCTGCTCCGATTCGCGTGGCGCACCACGTCGGGCTGGCGCCGGCTCCTGCTGCCCGTGGTCGCGGTGGGGCTGGCCCTCCGGGCAGCCGCCGCCGCTGCCCAGCGAGCAGCGGGAAGGCCCAGACCCCCGCGGTAGGGTCGCACCTCGTGAGAGCTGTCGTGCTGGTCGGGGGCGAGGGGACGCGACTTCGACCGCTCACCAACACGACCCCCAAGCAGCTTCTGCCGGTCGTCGAGCAGACGATGATCGAGCGCGTCCTCTCCCACCTGGCCGCCCATGGCGTGGAGGAGGCGCTGTTGTCGCTCGGTTATCGGCCGGACGCCTTCTTCACCGCCTTTCCCGAGGATCGGGCCAGCGGGGTCCGGCTCGCGTACGCCGTCGAGCCGGCGCCGCTGGACACCGCCGGCGCCATCGCCTTCGCCGCGGCCCATGGCGGGATCGACGACACCTTTCTCGTCGTGAACGGCGACGTCCTCACTGATCTCGACGTGGGCGCCCTGATCCGCTTCCACCGCCGGCGGGGGGCGGATGCGTCGATCAGCCTGACGCCTGTGGAGGACCCGTCCGCCTTCGGAGTCGTGCCGACCGATGCCGATGGTCGGGTGCTGGCGTTCATCGAGAAGCCCGAGCCCGGGCGGGCTCCCACCAACCTGATCAACGCCGGCACCTATGTCCTCGAGCCGTCGGTGCTCGACCTGATCGACCGCGAGCGGCGCGTGTCGATCGAGCGGGAGACCTTTCCGACGCTGGTGGAGGCCGGGCGGCTCTTCGCCTTGGCCTCCGACGCCTACTGGGTCGACGCCGGCACCCCCGCCAAGTACCTCCAGGCCCACCGAGACCTGCTGTCCGGAGCCCGCCCCGGTCCACCGTCTCCCGGCGCCCGGCAGAGGTCGCCCGGCGTCTGGGCGCTGGGTGCGCCGGTGATCGCCGGTGACGTGCGGGCCGACTCGCTGATCGGTGACGGTGCCTGCGTGGCGGGCGGGGCGACGGTCGATGACTCGGTGGTCGGAGCGGGCGCTCGGGTCGACGGCGGCGCCTCAGTGGTCGGCTCGGTCCTGCTGCCGGGCGCCTCGGTGGCGGCGCGGGCGACCGTGGAGATGTCGGTGGTGGGCGCGGAGGCGGTGGTGGGCGAGGGCGCCGTGGTGCGCGGGTTGTCGGTGGTGGGTGCCGGGGCGATCATCGATCCCAGCGCACGGGTCGAGGGCGATCGGGTGCCCGCATGAGGGTCATGGTCACCGGCGGTGCCGGGTTCATCGGCTCGACCCTCGTCGACCGCCTCCTCGCCGAGGGTCACGCCGTGGACGTCGTCGACGACCTGTCGAGCGGCTCGCTCACCAACCTGGCCGACGCCCGCTCCGGGTCGACGAACGACATGACCTTCCACCACCTGGACATCCGCTCGCCCAATCTGGTCGATCTCATGGCCCGTCGGCCGCCGGAGGTGGTCTTCCACCTGGCCGCCCAGGCGGACGTGCGGGTGTCGGTCGACGAGCCGGTGCTCGACGCCGACATCAACATCCTCGGCAGCCTGCGGGTCCTCGAAGGAGCGAGGCGGGCGGGGGTGTCGAAGATCGTCTTCGCCGCCAGTGGCGGCACCCTCTACGGCGACGTCCGTCCGTCCGACCTGCCGGCGCGGGAGTCGCTTCCGCACGTCCCGACGTCCCCGTACGGGGTGAGCAAGATGGTCGTGGTCGACTACCTCACGGCCTACCGGGAGCTGCACAACATCGAGTTCTGCGCGCTGGCCCTCGGCAACGTCTACGGGCCCCGCCAGGATCCCCACGGCGAGGCCGGCGTCGTCGCTATCTTCGCCGGTCACCTCGTCGCCGGCGAGCGCTGCACGATATTCGGCGACGGCTCCCAGACCCGGGACTTCGTGTTCGTGGACGACGTCGTCGATGCCATGGCCCGTGCGGGCCAGCGGGGTGGAGGCCTGCTCATCAACGTCGGCACCGGCACCGAGACGTCGGTCCTCCGGCTGTACGAGACGATGGCCCGAGAAGCGGGCAGCTCGCAGCAGCCCCTCCACGCGCCCGCCAGGCAGGGAGAGCTCCATCGCTCCGCCCTCGACCCCGGGCGGGCGGCCATCCACCTGGGCTGGAAGCCGTGGACGAGCCTGGCGGAGGGAACGGCCGCCGTGCTGGCGGCGACGTCGACCGCCGCTGGCGGCGCCGGCCGCCGACCGGCCAAGGGAGGGCGCGGATCCGGTCAGCGGAACAGATCCTCCCGGTAGGGCCGCACCACCTCCTCGGCCACCGACGACTCCCGCAGCCAGGTCGGATCGACGCCGCGCACCACGGCCACGGGGACCCCTGTCGCCTTGCCCATCACCAGCTCGGCGGCCCCCGCCAGCTCGTCCGCCACACAGATCTCGGTTCCCACCAGGACGCGGCCACGCCAGTCCTGGGTGCCGCGCAGGTCCAGCACGGCGGCCACGCCCGCCACTCCGATGGCCACGTCGGTGCTTCCGCGACGCCA
>DASXYV010000045.1:0-10922 GCA_036502305.1 Acidimicrobiales bacterium | reverse complement strand
TGGCGCCACCGCTCGACGTCCCAGACTGCCCATCGAATCGACTCCACTGGCTCCTCCGGCGTAGCAGCTCTCATGCACACCGGCATCGCCGAACCCCATGTGACTGGCCCCCCGGTTGGGATGCCTCCGGGGCGGGCGCTTTGCCCGGTCCCGGCCCTCGAACTCTCGTCGTTCCGCTTGCCAACGCTTCCGGCTGGTCACAACCGGCCACCCCAGGTATCCATGTTCCCATCAACGGTCCCAATCACGCCTATCTCCCCCCGTTGGGCCCCATCTGCCGGAGGCATACCGCCGGACGATGTCGACGAGCACGCCCGGAGCCTCCTGAGGCACGAGATGCCCGGCATCGGGCACCCAGACCAGCTCCGAGCCCGGGATCGCCTCGGCGAGGTCAGCCGCAGCCCGGGTCGGCACCACCCGGTCCCGGCGACCGGCAACGACAGCGGTGGGTGCGCGGACCGAGCTCAGCCCGGCCTCCAGCGACGGGGTCTCGGCCAGCAGGGCCCTCTGCTCGGTGACGAAGCTGCGCCAGGTCGTCGCACTCGGGGCTCGGCCCATTTCCGCAGCGGGCCCAGGCTCGGGCACGGCCCGCAACCAGGAGGCCAGTGCCGGCGGGAGCCGGGTGGACCGTCGGCGCAGGGCCGGTAGCAGCCACCGCGAGGCCTCGAAGCCGGCAAAGGCCAGGCTCTCGCCCACGAGGGGCAGCCCGAGGACGCGATCCTGCGGCCCGAGGCTGCTTCCGGTGCCGACGGACCCGACCAGCACCAGCCCACCGACCAGCTCCCCGCGGCGCAGTGCCAGGGCGAGGGCCACACCGCCCCCGAAGCTGTGCCCGACGACGGTTGCCGACTCGACGCCGATGTCGTCGAGCAGCCGACCGAGCGCGTCGGCGTTGTCCGCTACCCCGACCGCCGAACCGCCCGTCCGCCCATAGCCCGGCCGGTCGGGGACCAGGACGCGGTAGCTGGACTCGAGGGCCGCGGCCACGTCGCGCCAATCGGCCGCCTGCCCGGGCTGGCCATGGACCAGCACGACCACGGGTCCCTCGCCGCGGTCGGAGCTCTGCAGCCGGGGAGGCCGCCCGCTCAACGGACCCTTGCGTCAGGGTGCGCCGCCGCGCCCGCCTCAGACACTGGTTGCGGTCGTCTCTTCCGCGCCCACCATCAGCGGGCGCCGGGCTACGAGGAACACGCCCCACGCCATGGCGACGAGGCCCAGGATCTCCAAGGCGGGCTTGAACCCCATCGTCGAGATCCGCTCGCCGAGGGCCAGCGCTCCGATCACGACGCTCACAACCGGGTCGACGACGGTCAGGGTCGGCAGCGACCACCGCAAGGGACCGGCCTGAAAGGCGCTCTGGACGACGACCATGGACACGATGGCGGTGATGACCAGGGCGTAGGGCTCCCAGGTGCTGGTGAGTGTGTGGACGATCCCGGTGTGGAACTCCTGCGCCGTCACCTTCGTCAACGCTGCCGCCAGGCCGTAGAAGATGCCCCCCGCGGCGGCCATCAGGGCGGCCCGGACTGCTCCTCCGGTCGAGCGGGACACAGCAACCAGGACGGCGATGGGGACCAGGGTGCACACACCGGTGATGACCCAAGCCAGGTTGCTGGCCTTGTCGTGGCCGGGACCCGGGGCGGCGACCACAAGGAAGAGGGAGAGCCCGGCCACGACGGCGGCCGATCCCAGCCACTCAGAGGGCATGAGGCGGCGATGGGTGAGCGCAGCGCCCACCGGGAGGGCGAAGAGCAGCCCGCTCACGAGCAGCGGCTGGACGAGCACGAGGGACCCTTTATCGAGGGCGACGAACTGCAGGACGAAGCCGCCGACGTCAGCCAGGATGCCGATCAGCCACATCGGGCGGCCGAACAGGCCGACGAGCAGGCGCAGCCGCAGCGCCCGGTCCGCCGGGGCCTCGCCGGCGGCCCGCTGCTGGAGCACCGACGCCACGGCGTAGAGAAGGGCCGACCCGAGGGCGGCGAGAACGGGCATCGGTTCGCGACGATACGTTGTGCTCGCATGTCGAGCAGCGTCCGGACCCCCCAGCGGAACCTCCTTTTGGCTTCCAGCGCGGCCCTGGCCGTGGCCCACGTCGGCCCGTCCGTGGTCAGGGTGGTCCCATCGGCCTATCGCCTCCTCCCGAGGTTGCACGGCGTGGGCCGGCCGGACCATCTGGCGCTCACCTTCGACGACGGCCCTGATCCCCGATCGACTCCGGCGTTCCTCGAGGCCTTGGCCGCGCTGGGATGGACAGCGACGTTCTTCATGCTGGGTGACATGGCCCGCCGAGCTCCCGGGCTGGCCGCCGAGGTGGCGGCCGCCGGTCATGAGATCGGAGTCCACGCCGACGAGCACCGCTCGCACCTGAGCCGCTCGCCGAGGGGGGTGCTGGTCGATCTGGCGCGCGCCGTCAGCGTCGTGGAGGACGCGACCGGCGCACGCCCTGTCTGGTTTCGCCCGCCCTACGGCGCCATCTCGAGCGGGACCTTGCTGGCCGTCCGGCGCCTCGAGCTCCAGATGGCGTTGTGGACGTCGTGGGGCAAGGACTGGCGGGCCGAGGCCACGCCGAAGACCGTGGTCGCCGAGCTGGAACGGGGGCTCGTCCCCGGAGCAACGGTGGTCCTGCACGACTCGGACTGCGTCTCGGCCCCCGGGGCGTGGAAGACGGCCCTCGCATCCCTACCGCTCTTGGCCGAGCGCGTTCGGGCGCGGGACTGGAAGGTCGGGCCGCTCGGCGACCACGGCGTCGTCGGGACCTGAGACCCCGCAGGTCAGAGTGAGGGCTGGTGAGGAGTGCCCACGCCGGCCTCCACTTCCTGCGACCGCGACGCCGGACGGCGGCCCACGACCCGGACGGCGCCCCACCACGTCACTAGGGCGAGCGCCTCCACGATCGTGCGCATCGACATCTTGGAGCGGCCCTCGACGCGGTCGACGAAGCGGATGGGCACCTCGGTGACCAGCCCGCCGGCCAGCGCGGCGCGGTGCACCATCTCGATCTGGAACCCGTAGCCGTCGGCTCGCACGGCTCCCAGGTCGATCCGACGGAGGATGTTGGCGGCGTAGGCCCGATAGCCCGACGTGAGGTCCGTGATGTGGAGCCCCAGGAGGACGGCCGCGTACACGTTCCCGGCGCGCGAGAGCGCCCGGCGGTGCACCCCCCAGTGCGGGATCGAGCCCCCGGGCACGTAGCGCGACCCGACGACCACATCGGCCCCGTGGCCGAGGGGAGCGAGCAGATCGGGAAGCGAAGCGGGGTCGTGTGACAGGTCGCTGTCCATCTCCACGAAGGCCTCGAACCCGCGTTCCAGACCCCAGGCGAAGCCGTCCCGATAGGCGCTGCCGAGGCCCGCCTTGCCCGCACGCCGCAGCACGTCGACTCCCCCGATCTCCTCGCCGACCGCATGTGCCCGGTCGGCGGTCCCGTCCGGGCTGGCGTCGTCGACGACCAGCACGTGCGCGGCCCCGTCGGCGGCGCGGACACGCCGCAGGACACTGGCGATGTTCTCAGCCTCCTCGTAGGTCGGGAGGACGACCAGGACCCTCATGGCCGAGCAGCATACGGGACCACACCCGCCCTTTGGTGACATCACGGGCAGACGTGTCGGCCCCGGGGCGTCGATGCCATGCAAGCATGGGGGAATGCGACACGGCGCGCTCGGATGACCGCCGAGGCCCGATGACCAGCACCGACGAGCGCTCGCGTTGGTGGCGCAACGCCCGGCGCCGGGCCGGCAGCAAGAGCTTCGTCTCCCGCTCGGTGCGGCACGCCGTCACCCTCCTGGCGCTGGGTCTGGTCGTCGAGTACCTGGTGCTCCCCCAGCTGGCCGGAGCCGGCCGTTCGCTCCACCTCATCAGCCAGGTCAACCTGGGCTATGCCGCCGCCGGCGTCGTCCTCGAGGCTGCCGCGCTGCTGGCCTACTCCCAGCTGACCCGGGCAGTCCTCCCCCACGGCGCGCCATCCCGGTTCACGATCCTCCGGATCAACATGTCCACCCTGGCCGTGAGTCACGTCCTGCCCGCGGGCACGGCCGGGGGCACCCCGGTCGGCCTGCGCCTGCTCACCGAATCCGGCGTCAGCGGCGCCGACGCCACCTTCGCCGTTGCCACCCAGGGCATCGGCTCCGCCGTGGTGCTCAACGTGCTGCTGTGGATCGCTCTCGTCATCTCCATCCCCTTGCGCGGCTTCAACCCCCTGTACGGGATCGCCGCGCTCGTGGGCGTCCTCCTCATGGCCGCCGTCGCCGCGCTCGTGCTGCTGTTCACTCGGGGAGAGGAACGGGCGGCGGACATCTTGCGCTGGGTGGCATCCCGGGTGCCGTTCCTCGACGAGGACATGGTCACCGCCGGCGTCCGCCGGCTGGCCGTCCGCCTACGCGAGCTGTCCCAAGACCGTCCCCTGCTCGCGCGGGCGGTCGGGTGGGCGGCAGCCTTCTGGTTGCTGGACGCGTCGTCGCTGTGGGTGTTCGTCGCCGCCTTTGGTCACCTCATGACGCCGTACGGCCTGCTCGTCGCCTACGGCCTGGCCAACGTCATGGCCGTACTCCCCATCACACCGGGAGGGTTGGGCGTCGTCGAGGGCATCCTCGTGCCCACCCTGGTCGGGTTCGGCTCACCCCGGGGCGTCGCCATCCTCGGTGTGATCACCTACCGGCTGGTGAACTTCTGGCTTCCGATCCCCGTCGGAGCGCTCGCCTATCTCTCGTTGCGGGTCGAGCCTGGTGCGTCGCGCCGGCGCCGGGCCCAGGAGCTCGAGGAGCTGGCCGAGGCCGCGGGGCGCGAGGCGGAGGATCGTCGCCAGTGGGCCGCCCGTCACGGGCTGCGCTCGCCGCACAGCCAGACCGACGACGAGGTCGGCGACGGCGAGGTCGGCGGAAAGCAGGGGAGCGGGACCGGTGACAGGAAGCGGGTGGAGGGGGACGCTCCACCCGACTGAGCCGACCGGCGGCAAGCGTCAGCCGGGCCGGTCAGGACGTCGCTGGCCCGGCCAGGGCACCTTCTCGGTCCAACTGGTGCCTGTGGACGTACCCGCGCCGCTTCCCGGGGCCGGGGTGCTCCCCGGGCCGACTGCATTTTCGGGCCGGCCTCCCGGGCCGGCTGCATTTTCGGGCCGGCCTCCCGGGCCGGCTGGGCCGGCGCCGCGCTGGAGGGCCTTGTCCGGGTCAAGCCCCTGGATCTCCCCCAGCGCTGCGTCGATGGCGTCCAAGCGGGCGACGACGTCGTCGGCCGAGCGGTCACCGCCACTCAGCTCTCTGGCGCTGACCGTCGCGCGCATGCGCTCGGCGACCTGCTCCACCTTCGCCACCTGGGGCTCGATCTCGGCGTACAGCCGACGACGCAGGCCACGAGGCTGCCGCTCGGCGGACACCAGCCGGCGATCCACCGAGACGGCCAGGTCCAGAAGGTCCTGGAGAAGCTCCTGCCACGGCGCCTGCTGCCGCACCCCGCCCCAGCGTGTGCTCTCGATCGGGCCTGTCGACAGCACGGAGTTGGTGGCCAACACGAGCCGGCGATGCAGGACCGCCGCAGGCGACAACGACCAGCGCCAGCGGAGCGGCACCGAGACCCCCCGGGCGCCAGGAGCCAAGAGCAGTGGACGCTTGAGCCGGCGCGCCAGCACCACACCGGCCACCGCCGAGACCAGGACGGTCACCGCCACGATGAGGGCAATCACCGCCAGCACGTCGGAAGCCGACACCGCCAGGACGCGCAAAGTCACCACACGATCCTACGTCCGCGCCCGAACGAGCGCCGCGGCAGTCTGGATCAGCTCTCGGTCCCGCTCGTAGGTCGCCAGGGCCATGGCATCGTCGACCGCAAGCCACTCCGCCTTGTCGACCTCGCCGGTGGCGTAGGCGGATGGCGAGGTGGCCTCGGCCACCGGATGCATCAGCCAGTAGCGCACGACCTTCAGCCTGCGCCGTCGGTCGCGATACCGGCTCGAGGGAAGGGGTTCGTCAAGTATGCACCTGAGCCCCGTCTCCTCTTCGACCTCGCGCCGGGCGGCGGTGGCATGGTCCTCGCCGGCCTCAAGCTTGCCCTTGGGCAGCGACCAGTCGTCATACTTCGGCCGGTGCACGACCACGACCTCGACCACATCGCCCTCGCCGCGCCGCCACACCACCCCCCCGGCGGCAGCAACGACCGGCTCCGTAGCTGTCCCCTCCGGCCGGCCTCCCGGGCCGGCTGCATCCTCGGCCCCGTCGGCCTGGCCGCTCAGGTGAGCCACGATCGCAGCGACTTGCGCCGGGCTCCCTTCCAGGCCTCGGGCCACTCGCGGCGCGATTCCTCCGCTGCGACCGTGGCGAAGCCGAGCAGCTCGCCGATGGCGACGGCCTGGTCGATCGACGTGTCAGTGGTGATGGCTTCGCGCAACCAGGCGGACGCCACCACCGAGTCCTGCAACCCACCGAGCACGTCCTGCAGGCCGGCGACGGCGGAGGCGAACCGCTTGGCCGGGCGGCCCTCGATCCCGATCACGGCCTCGGCGGCGTACCGGCAGCGCTTGGCCTTGATGCGAACCCGGTGGAGCTCGGTGTCGGGGGGCTCGGGCCCGAGGTCCGAGATCGACCGGCGGAGCTTGCGCCAAGCCTTTGCGACCAGGGTCGAGGCCACTTCCTCGGCCGGCTGCTCGGCGGCCGGCGTGAGCACGGGCTTGGCGACGCCGTCGACGAGTGCATCGAGAAGGGCGACGTACCGCTTGCTGTCGAGCGCCTCGAGCAGTGCCCTCAGGGATTCCTGCCGAGACGCGACAAGACGGTCGATCAAGTCACCCACGGAAGGACGGTCCTCGGCTGGCATGCGGCCGCTCTCGGTCCGGAGCCGATCGAGGAGCACGTCGCCGTCACGAACCTCTCCCAGCGGCGAGGCCAGCCACCCGAGCTCCTGTCGCAGGCCCTCGGCCCACTCCGGGTCGACCAGGCTCTTGAAGGTCCGGAGATCGGAGCGGAGCCGCCGCGTCGCCACTCGGGCCTGGTGGACCTCCTCGGGGTCCTCGTCGAGTCGCACGCCCGGGTCGTGGGTGACAAGCCGCGACAGACCCGACGCCAGCGCGGCGCGCACCATCTCCGCCGCTCGCGCACCCTGTGCCGGCGGGTCGGCGTGGCCATCGGCAGGCGCCTGAGCCTGGGGACCCAGGGCCCGCACGACCTTGGGCAGCGGGACCGGGTCGTCCGCGCCAGCCTCCCGCAGGCGCTTGGCCACCTCCTCGGCAACCCAGTCCGGGGCATCGGGCGCCAGCTCGACCTCGACCTCCCGAAATCGAGCCAGGACCCGCCGGCCGTCCATGACCGAGACGACATCGTCGTCCACCTCCGCCAGCGGACGGCCGGACAGGTCGGCCACCTCGAGCCGCGCCCGCTTGCTGTCGAGGCGGGCGACGCGCCCCAGTGTCGAGCTGCGGATGTAGGCCCTCACGAGCCTCGCCGCCGCCGGCGGCACCGACCCCGGGCTGCCCTCGAAGTCGAGCTCGCGACGAGTGAGGCTCGAGGCGCGGGAATCGCCGGGCAGCTTCAGCGTCCACCGCCCCCCGCTGCTGTCCTCGCCTTCCTCGACCCTGTACCGCAGGCTGACGCGGGACCGGGCCAGCCGCAGATCCGGTGTGTCCCAATAGGTCGCCCGCAACCGTCGGGACGGAATGGCGGTCACGACCGCGTCCGGGATGGCGTCGGCAAGGTCAGGGAGCTCGAAATGCGGTGGGGCCGCCAGCTTGATCTCTCGCTCGATCCCCATCGACGCTCTATGTCCTGGGCGCCGACGCCAGGTTGTCCGGTTCCCTCCGCCGTTGGGCTCGCTCCAGGGCGGCCTCCATGAGGCGCCGCTGGGTGCTGATCCCTGCCTCGGTCGGCACCCTCGACCAACGCCCGTCCGGGCCGAGGGTCCAGGCCTGGGTGTCGTCGGCCAGGAGCAGCGCCAGCACCTCCCGGAGCCGGCCCCGAAGCTCGGGGTCGACGACGGGAACGGTCGCCTCGATGCGCCGGTCGAGGTTGCGCCGCCGCAGGTCGGCCGAACCGATGAGCATGACCTCGGGGCGGTTCCCCACTCCGCCGAAGCTGAAGATCCGCGAGTGCTCGAGGAAGCGACCCACGATCGAGCGGACGTGGATGGTCTCCGACAGGCCAGGCACGCCTGGGCGCAGACAGCAGATGGCCCGGATGACAAGGTCGATGGGCACCCCGGCGGCCGATGCCGCGTACAGCGCGTCGATGATCGCCGGGTCGTCGAGGCCGTTCACCTTGATGACGATCCGTCCGGCGGGACCCGCAGCCGCCTCGGCCTCGATCAGCTCGATGATCCTCGACCGCATCGCCACCGGCGCCAGGATCAGCCGCCGATAGCTCGACCGCCGGCTGTAGCCGGTCAGGAAGTTGAAGAGATCGGTGAGGTCGGCGCCGAGATCGGGATCGGCGGACAGCAGCCCGATGTCCTCGTAGAGGCGCGCCGTCTTGGAGTTGTAGTTGCCCGTGCCCACGTGGCAGTACCGGCGGACGACGCCATCCCCCTCCTGGCGCACGACGAGCGCGGTCTTGGAGTGCGTCTTGAGACCCACCAGGCCATAGACGACGTGGACGCCCGCTTCCTCCAACGCCTTCGCCCAGGCGATGTTGGCCTGCTCGTCGAAACGCGCTTTGAGCTCCACCAGCGCCGCCACCTGCTTGCCCTGCTCGGCCGCCCGGATGAGACCGTGCACGATCGGGCTGTCGCCCGAAGTCCGGTAGAGGGTCTGCTTGATGGCGAGCACCTGCGGATCCTCGGCGGCTTGCGCGATGAACGCCTCGACGGACGTGGCGAAAGAGTCGTACGGGTGGTGAACGAGAACATCGCGCTCTCGGATCACGGCGAAGAGGTCGACGGCTTCGTCTCCCGCCGTCGCCAACCGGGGTT
This sequence comes from Acidimicrobiales bacterium, assembly GCA_036502305.1. Lineage (GTDB taxonomy): Bacteria > Actinomycetota > Acidimicrobiia > Acidimicrobiales > AC-9 > AC-9. The sequence goes on along the minus strand of DASXYV010000045.1, from coordinate 2,036 downwards.
GGGTCATGGGCGCCCACGCCGGGTCATGGAGGTCGGGCCGCTCGAGGGCATGCACGGCCCACAGGCCCTCCAGCCCGAGCAGTCCCTCGACGCGGTACACGTCGTCGGGGCCGATCTCGAGCTCCCGCGCCAGCAGCTCGGCCACCTCGGCACCGGCCGCGGCGTCGATCTCGATCCGTACCGCCCGCCCGAAGCGTCGTCGCCGGAGCTCCATCTCCACGGCGACGAGCAGATCATCGGCCTCGCCTTCCTCGAGCGTGAGATCCGCGTTGCGGGTCACCCGGAAGGGGTAATGCGCCCCGATCTCCATGTCTGGGAACAGCGCATCGAGGTGGGCGGCGATCACCTCTTCCAGAGCCACGAACCGATCTCCGCTCGGCAGGACGAGGAACCGGGGCAGAAGCGGCGGCACCTTCACCCGGGCGAAGCGCTGGTCGCTGGTAACGGGATCGCTCACCATGACGGCCAGGTTGAGCGAGAGGTTCGAGATGTACGGGAACGGGTGCCCTGGATCGACCGCCAGCGGGGTGAGGACCGGAAAGATCAGCCGCTCGAAGACCTCGTCCAGGTGCTTGCGGTCGTCGTCGTTCAGTGCATTCCAGCTGGACAGGTGGAGCCCGGCCTCGTCCAGCGCGGGCGCGATCTCTCCCAGGAAGATGCTGCTCTGACGGGCGACCATCTGCTCGAGCTTCGGACGGATGGCACGCAGCTGCTCGGCCGGGCTGCGACCGTCGGGAGACTGCGCCACCAGCCCCGCAGCGACCTGGTCCTTGAGGCCGGCCACGCGCACCTGGAAGAACTCGTCGAGCCGCTCGCTGAAGATGGCGAGGAACTTGACCCGCTCGAGCAGCGGCACGTCGGGACTCTCGGCCAAGTCCAGCAGACGCGCGTTGAAGTCGAGCTCGGAGAGCTCGCGGTTGAGGTAGCGGACGGCCGGCAGCCGAGGATCAAAAATCCCCCCGGCGGCCGACTCCTCGTGCCCCCCTGACAGGATGTGGCCCGTATTGACCGCCATAGACCAAGGTTAGCCCCGGCCCATGGCGCTGACAGCCCAGCGAAGGAGCGATGCGATGGCGTACGAGCAGATCGCCTACGAGGTCGAGGACCGGATCCTGACCATCACGCTGGACCGTCCCGATCAGCTCAACGCCTTCACTGTGACAATGCTCCACGAGCTGCTGGATGCGTTCGATCGAGCCGACGCCGATGACGAGGTGCGCGCCATTGTGGTCACGGGACGAGGCCGGGCGTTCTGCGCCGGCGCTGATCTGTCCGCCGGGGCCACGGCCTTCGAGAGCCCGGGGTCGGTTGGTCGCGTCGGCGAGGCGGCGCCTCCTCGCGACGGCGGCGGCATCGTCGCGCTACGCATCTTCGAGGCGACAAAGCCAGTCATCGCCGCCATCAACGGGCCGGCGGTCGGCGTGGGCATCACGATGACGCTACCGATGGACGTGCGCCTGGCGTCCGACCGGGCGCGGCTTGGCTTCGTGTTCACCCGGCGCGGCGTGGTGCCCGAGGCCTGCTCCAGCTGGTTCCTTCCCCGAGTGGTGGGCATCAGCACGGCGCTCGACTGGGTCCTCAGCGGGCGGGTGTTCCCAGCCGCGGAGGCTGCGGCCGCCGGGCTCGTGCGCCAGGTGGTACCGCACGAGGAGCTGCTCCCGGCCGCCCGCCGCCTGGCCGCCGCGTTCTCCGATGACACCTCGGCCGTCTCGGTGGCGTTGGCCCGGCGGCTGCTGTGGCGGATGCTGTGCGCCGACCATCCAATGGAGGCGCACAAGATGGACTCGCGCGCAATGGCCGAGTTGGGGCGGTCCGGGGACGCCCACGAGGGGGTGGCCGCGTTCCTCGAGAAGCGTCCCGCCCGATTTCCCATGACCGTGAGCGCCGACCTGCCAGACGTCTTCCCGGGATGGGTCGAGCGGCCGTTCGAGTAAGCCCTGCTCAAAGCCCTCCGGCTCGGGGCGGTAGGCTCCCCGCCGGTGAGACCGAGACGCCGAGCGGTCACGTCCAGGCGACGGACCGAGCTGGGGTTGCTG
>DASXYV010000044.1:0-3667 GCA_036502305.1 Acidimicrobiales bacterium | reverse complement strand
CCCCGCTCCTCCGGCACGGCCCCCCACGCCGCCGAGTACCACGCCCGGCCCTCGTCCAAGGAGACCCGACCGGGCAGGATGCCGGGGGCAAGACCCATGTCGAGGGCGCCGTGGACGTTCGCCTGTCGCAGGGCGGGCAGGAAGCGGGCTTCTGGCCACGCCCCGAACAGGGCGGCCGCCGCCTCGTCCATCATGTCGCTGGACTCGGCAACCGACGGGCGTCCCAGGACCACCACGACGCCCGACCCATCGGCACCGGGGCCCGCGCCGTCCCGGCCCTGCAGGATGCCACGGGCCACCGCCAGCGGGTCCTGTCCGTCGCCGTCGCCGGCGCCCTCGGCCGCGTCGGGGGCCACGAGGGCACGGGCCAGGGCCGCCACCTCGCCGGGTCGGTAGGTGAGCGAGACGGTGGCGTACCGCGTCATGGCCGTCGGCAGCGCGGTGAGCTCGATCACCGGGACCCCGCGTTCGACGGCGGCCTCGCGCAGGCGCAGATAGAGCACCGGCAGCTCCTCGCGCACGTCGGGCGCCAGCAGCACGAGGGCATCGGCCGAGCAGGCCTGGTCGATCGTCGCCCTCGGCAGGCCCAGCACGACCTCGGCAGGCAGGCCGTCGCCGAGCTGGGCGTCGACCGAATCGGTGCCGATGACCGCCTTGGCCAGCTTGGACCACGCGTAGGCGTCCTCGTTGGCGAGTCGAGCACCGCCGATGACACCGATCGACTGCGGACCCCCGCGCTCCTTCGCCCCGGCCAGGCCCTCGGCGGCCGCCCTCAGGGCCTCGTCCCAGGAGACCTCGGCCAGCTCGTCGCCCTTGCGCACCAGAGGGTGGGTGAGACGGTTGTCGCTGTTGACCGCTTCGAAGTCGAACCGCCCCTTGTCGCACAGCCACGTCTGGTTCACCGGGTCGGAATCGACGCCCAGGTAGCGCGTGAGGCGATTGGAGGACGACTGCACCACGACCCGACAGCCCACGGCGCACGACGTGCACGTGCTCTCGACCTGCTCGAGGTCCCACGGCCGTGCCTTGAACCGGTAGGGCGTGGCGGTGAGCGCGCCCACCGGACAGATCTGCACGGTGTTGCCGCTGAAGTACGAGGCGAAGGGGTGATCGGGGTAGGTGTTCACCTCGAGCTGGTCCCCCCGACCGATGAAGTTGATCAGGGGCTCGCCGGCGTGCTCGTCGGCGAAGCGAGTGCAGCGGGCACACTGGATGCAGCGCTCGCGGTCCAGGTCGACCAGCCCGCTGATGGGTATCGGCTTGGCGAAATGCCGCTTCTCCTCGACGAAGCGGCTCTCCCCGGGACCGTACGCGAGGGTCTGGTCCTGGAGGGGGCACTCGCCGCCCTTGTCGCAGACCGGGCAGTCCAGGGGGTGGTTGATGAGCAGGAACTCGAGCACCCCGTCCTGGGCCTTCTTCACCTTGTCGGAGGTCGTGCGCACCTCCTGGCCGTCGGCCACGGCGACGAAGCAGGCGGGCTGGAGGGAGTAGCCGCGCGGCCCCCTGATCTCGACCAGGCACATGCGGCACATCCCCACCGGCTTCATCCTGGGGTGGTAGCAGAACCTCGGGATGTAGGTGCCGGCCCGCTCGGCGGCCGCGATCACCATCTCGCCCGGCCTGGCCTCCACCGGGCGGCCGTCCACGACGATCGACAGCGTGTCCGTGGCGGTGTCAGCCATACGGGCAGGCGCCTTCCTTGATGTGCACGAGGAACTCGTCTCGGAACATGCGAATGGCCCACACGATCGACGACGGGATCGAGGGCCCCAGGACGCAGATGGTGGTCTGTTGCGGCGGCCAGGACAAACCGGGGGAGATGTTGTCGCACACGTCGAGGAGGAGATCGAGGTCCTGCTCCCGGCCCGAGCCCTCCTCGATGCGCCGGACCACCTTCTCGATCCAGCCCGCGCCCTCGCGGCAGGGGGTGCACTGGCCGCAGGACTCGCGGTAGAAGAAGCGCACGATCCGCCAGGCGGCACGCACGACACAGGTCTGGTCGTCCATGACGACGATCGAACCGGAGCCGAGCATGGAGCCGGCCTTGCCCACCTCGTCCTGGCTGAGGGGCAGGTCGACCTGGTCGGGACCGAACCAGGGTGCGGACACGCCGCCGGGGATGAACGCCTTGAGCTGGCGGCCGCCGCGCATCCCGCCGCCCAGCACCGGGGCGAAGATGAGATCGCGAAACGTGGTCTTCGCCATCTCCAGCTCGTAGCTCCCGGGCCGACGGACGTGGCCCGACAGGGCGAAGAGCCGGGTCCCGGTGGAGCTGCCCTCACCGAGCGCGGCGAAGGCATGGCCACCGTGCTGGATGATCCAGGGCAGGTTGGCGACGGTCTCGGTGTTGTTGACGACGGTCGGCTCCCCGTACAGCCCGATGGCGGCGGGGAAGTACGGCGGCTTGATGCGGGGGAAGCCGCGCTTGCCCTCCAGGCTCTCGAGCAGGGCCGTCTCCTCGCCGCAGATGTAGGCCCCGGCGCCCGGATGCACGACGACGTCGACGGAGAAACCCGATCCGAAGATGTCGCTGCCCACGGCACCGTGCTCGTAGGCCTCGTTGAGCGCGGTCTGCATCCGCTCGAGACCGAGGGCGAACTCGCCCCGCACATAGATGAAGGCCTGGGTCACCTGGTTGGCGTAGGCGGCGATCAGGGTGCCCTCGATGATGGCGTGCGGATCGCGCTCGATGAGCAGGTGGTCCTTGAAGGTCGCCGGCTCGCTCTCGTCCCCGTTGACCACGAGGTAGCGGACGGGCGCCTCGCGGAGCATCGACCACTTGCGTCCGGCGGGGAAGCCGGCGCCGCCGCGACCGAGCAGGCTGGCCGCGTTGACCTCCTCGGCGACCTGCTCGGGATCCATGCGCAGCGCCCGGCGCAGCCCCGCGTACCCACCGGTGGCCAGGTACCGGTCGAGGGTGTGCGAGTCGGGGTGGCGCAGGCGGGCCGTGACGATCGGCGCCACATCGGTGAGCGCCATCAGGACCTCTCGGCCTGGGCGGCGGCGGCCCGTTCCTCCCGGGCCCGGTCGGCCTCGGCCCGCTCCGCTCGCACCTGCTCGGCCGGAACGGCGAGCCCGCCCTGGCGGCGAACCCGGGACAGCACCCCGTGGGGTGGCACGTCGTGGTCGAGGCGGCCCGACGCAAGGTCCTCGACCAGGCTGTCGAAGCGCTCGTCGCTGACCGACCCGAAGAAGCGGTGGTTCACCTGGAGGCACGGCGCCCGATCGCAGTAGGCGATGCACTCCGCCTCCTCCAGGCTGAACATGCTGTCGGGCGTGGTGGCCCCGACGCCGATGCCGAGCCGCTCCTCGGCGTGCTCGACGAGCTCGTAGGCGCCGTTCAGGAGGCAGGCGATGTTGGTGCACACCGACACCACGTAGCGGCCTACCGGCTCGGTGCGGAGCATCTCGTAGAAGCTCGCCGTGCCCAGCACCTCGGCCGGCGTGAGACCCATGACCTCGGCGATGTGCTCCATCGCCTCGGGGCTGAGCCAGCCCTCCTCGGCCTGGGCCAGGTGGCAGATGGGCACCAGCGCCGAGCGCGGATCGGGGTACAGCGACATGAGCTCGCGCGCCTGGGCCACGGTCTCGGTGCTGAGGCGGGCCATCAGCGGTCGACCTCTCCCAGGATCGGGTCGATGGAGGAGATGATGGCGACGGCGTCGGC
>DASXYV010000043.1:0-4831 GCA_036502305.1 Acidimicrobiales bacterium | reverse complement strand
CGTGGTCTGGCGCGCCCCGTCGACGCCCAGCTACGCGGCGGCGACGTACAGCAACGGCGTCGTCTTCGCCCCCTCGACGACCAGCTTCTCGGCAGCCGCCTACGACGCCGACACCGGCCTGCCGCTCTGGATGTTCCCTCTCGGCGCCGCAGCCGCCTCGGGTACCGCCATCGACGGCTCGAGCATCTTCCTCGGCTCCGGACTGTCCCAGGGCCAAGCCGGCCCGACGACCATCCCGCCCGGGAGCAACGGTGTCTGGAGCTTCACCGTCCGCCCGGGAACCCCGGCCCTCGCCGGGGTGCCGCAGCCCTGACCCCATCCCGGGGAGATTCCCGACAGATCTACACTGACAGCGAATCGCCGTGGCTAAGACCGATTCCTCATCGTGGGTCGATCTCCCCGTTGAGGGACGGATCGTCCGAATCTCCAACCCCGACCGCGTCTACTTCCCGGCGCTCGGCGTCACCAAGCTCGGCCTGGCCCAGTACTACCTGAGCGTCGGAGACGGGGTTCTCCGGGCTCTGGCAGATCGGCCCTGCATGCTGCACCGGTTCCCCCGAGGCGTTGACGGCGAGAAGGTCCATCAGAAGCGGCTTCCCAGCGGCGCCCCGGACTGGGTCGAGACGGTACGGGTCGATTTCCCATCAGGCCGACACGCCAATGAGCTGTGCGTCACCGAGCTGGCCAGTGTCATCTGGGCGGTGCAGATGTCGACGGTGGAGTTTCATCCGTGGAACTGCCGTCGCACCGATGTCGAGCGACCCGACGAATGGCGCATCGACCTCGACCCCATGCCCGAATGCGGCTTCGAGACCGTACGACGTGTCGCCCACGTCGCTCAGGGGGTGCTGGCAGAGCTCGGGGCCACGGGGTGGCCGAAGACCTCGGGCGGCTCAGGCCTGCACATCTACGTCCGTATCGAGCCGAGGTGGAGCTTCGGGCAGGTCCGGCGGGCGGCATTGGCCTTTGCACGAGAGGTCGAGCGCCGAGCTCCAACGTCGGCCACCACAACCTGGTGGCGCAAAGACCGCGAGCCCGGCGAGGTCTTCGTCGACTACAACCAGAACAGCCGCGACCACACCATCGCGGCCGCGTACTCGGTGCGAGGGGTTAGCCGGGCAACGGTCTCGACGCCCGTCACGTGGGACGAGATCGACGACGTCGTGCCGGAGGATTGCACCGTCTCCACCGTCGGGGAACGCTTCGCGAAGGTCGGTGACCTTCACCGCGGGATCGACGATGCGGTCTTCTCCCTCGATGAGCTGGTCGATTGGGCGGACCGCGACGAGCGCGATGGCGAGCAACTCCCCGACGATCGATGAACCAGGAGGTGATCCATGGAACGGGTGCGGCTCGGGGTCGTGGGTGTGGGCAACATCGCGCCGCTCAACGTGGCGGGATACCTCGAGCACGAGCGCTGCGACGTTGTCGCGGTCTGCGACCCGCGCGCCGAGCTGGCTGAGCGCCGGGCTCGGGAGTGGCAGGTTCCCCGTGTCTATACACGTCTGGAGGACCTTCTCGGCGACGACGACATTGATGCCGTCGAGATCCTGTCGCCAACCCATCTGCACAAGGACCACGTTGTCGCCGCGGCCAATGCCGGCAAGCACGTGAGCTGCCAGAAGCCCATGGCCAACAGCGTTGCCGAGGCCCGGGTCATGCTGGCCGCTGCGGACGAGGCGGGCATCGTGTTCCGCGTCTCGGAGTGCTTCTACCACTATCCGCCCCTGGTTGAAGCCAAGCGACTGATCGGCGACGGCGCCGTCGGCACGCCGACGATGCTCCGGATCCGTACCGTCGTGGGAGACACCGACTCGCCGTTCCAGGCCGCCCTCGACCCCGCTGGCTACGAGTGGCGCTTCGACAGCAGGAGCCCTGGAGGGCACCTCTTCGATGATGTCGTGCACAAGTACGCAGTTGCGTTATGGCTGTTCCCCGAGCGAATCCGGAGCGTACAGGCGGTCGTGCGGCCCGGCGCACTGTTCTTCGAAGCGCCGACGGCGGCGATCTTCGAGTACGAACGTGACGATCTGCTCGGGACCATGGAGGTGACCCACGCGCCCCAGATGCGATTACGGACTCGCTACTACGGCGCCGACGAGGTCTTCGAGGTGCAAGGCACGGACGGGTTTGTCTGGGTCACCCGGGCGACAGGGGAGATGCTCGACCTCTCTCCCCTGCTCTGGCACCGTTCCGACGGCACGATGGTCGGCTTCTCGAATCTGGATGCCGACTGGGGAACAGGATTTCGCCTGGCGTCCCGCGCCTTCGTCGACGCCCTGCTCGAGGGAACCCGGCCGGAGATGTCCGGCCAACGCGCCATCGAGGTCCTGCAGCTCTGCTTCGCGGTCTACCAGGCGTCAGCGACCCGCTCACCCATCGAGCCGGTATCGATCGAAGGCGCGGCCTCGCCACCGTGGTGGCCCAAATCGGCGCGAGAGCTGCTGGCCGACGCCGATCGCCTCGGCCTCGTTCCCGAGGGTGTCGACGTCGACACCCTCGTCGAGCAGCTCGGGCTGGAGTAGGGAGCGACTCCGCGCTGCGGGGCGTTCATCGTGTTCCTCAGAGACGGCGGCGGTCCCTGCCGGCGTCACGCTTTGGCGCATGTTGAACCCGCTGATGTCGATCGAGCCAAGCTCGACGTTGTAGGAGAGGCCGACCGGCTTCACCTGGGGGCCACCCCTGGCGCCACCGTCGCGAGACGGCCGTGCTGCTGGCCGGCGAGGAACTGCTGTTCGGTGTCAGTGAGTGCCATGGCCCCCACCATGTGACCTCAAGTATTCTTGAGGTCAAGACCTATGCCCCAGGTTCATCTCGCCACGAAAGAGCTCACGGTCGGGCAGCTGTCGGCCCGGAGCGGTGTGGCGGTCTCTGCGCTGCACTTCTACGAGGCCCAAGGCCTGATCCACGCCCGCCGGACGGCTGGGAACCAGCGCCGTTACCAGCGCGAGACGTTGCGCCGAGTGGCCTTCATCCGGGCCTCGCAGCGTGTCGGCATCCCGCTCTCCAGGATCAAGGACGCCCTCGAGAAGCTGCCCGCGGGCCGAACTCCGACTCCCAGGGACTGGGCCCGCCTCTCCGCTGCCTGGCGTGATGACCTCGACAATCGGATCGGCCAGCTGCAGCACCTTCGTGACCGCCTCACCGGCTGCATCGGGTGCGGGTGTCTCTCCCTCACCACGTGTCAGCTCGCCAACCCTGACGACATCCTCGGCAGCGAGGGTCCAGGAGCCCGCAACCTCTGAACCGGACCGCCCGCCGTCGGCGGCGGGTGATCCTGATCCAGACGAACAGACGGCCTCGGCTAGGGGTGTCGGCCGTCCAGCCGGATCGTCCACGGGTCGATCGTGTCGATCTGTAGGTGGGTGCCGCTCCACGGGTCGCGCGCCAGCGAGGCCCGGACAGCGTCCTCCGACTCGGCATCGACGGCGTGCACGACACGTTGATCGTCACCGAGGGGCCCGCCCAGGACGATGAATCCGTTGTCCACGAGCTCGTCCATGAAGGACGCGTGGGCAGACCAGTCGGCCTGCTCCTCCATCGGCCGCGACGGGTCCCACAGGGGGCCGGAGCGGCGGAGCACCGCAAGGAACATCGCCATCTGACGCCTACCGAGGCGGGACCTGCTGCACGGCCCAGCCGTTGCCGTCGGGGTCCTGGAAGTAGACGAACGAACCCCATGGGAAGTCGTGGACCTCGCTGACGTCGACTCCACGATCGACGAGCTCCGCCCGCGCTGGCCCGATGTCGGCAACGACCAGCTGGAGTCCCTGAACGGCGCCCGGCGGCATCTCTGTGAGTCCCGTCCCGATGGCGATCGAGCACGCCGACCCGGGTGGGGTCAGCTGCACGAAGCGGATCTCATCGCTGACCGCGACGTCGTTGTCAGCATTGAAGCCGGCCATGTCCGTGTAGAACGCCTTCGAGCGGTCGACGTCCCAGACCGGCACCTGTACGAGCTCGAGCTTCCAGTCCATGATCTTCGTCCTCCTCGGGTTGCGATGCGGAACGCAGCATGAGGCCCGAAACCGGTCAGGTTCTGGCCGGTTTCTCTGAGAAGATGATCCGGTGCGCGCTGACCGGCTCGTCGCCATCCTCCTTCTCCTCCAAGCCCGCGGCCACCTGACGGCGGCGGAGGTCGCCGAGGAGCTGGAGGTGTCGGAGCGGACGGCCCGTCGCGACCTCGAGGCGCTCGGCCTGGCCGGCCTGCCGATCTACTCGCAGCAGGGTCGCAACGGCGGCTGGCGCTTGGCCGGCGGCGGGCGCACCGACCTGAGCGGCCTCACCGCCGGTGAGGCTCGGGCTCTGTTCCTGATCGCCGGGCCGTCCTCGGCCTCGGCCACCCCCCAGGTGAAGGCCGCCCTTCGCAAGCTGGTGCGCGCCCTCCCCGAGCCGCTGCGGTCCGGTGCCGAGGCCGCCTCGGCGGCCGTGGTGGTCGACCCCGGCGGCTGGGACGATCATGTCAGTCCCAGACCGGCTCCGCCGCTCCTCGATGCCGTGCAGCGCGCCGTCGTCGAGGCCGAGCAGGTCACCCTCGGATACGTTGCCCGCAATCGCGAGCCGAGCACTCGGGTCGTGCACCCGCTCGGCCTGGCCGCCAAGGGCTCGACGTGGTACCTGGTGGCGGACACCGAGGCGGGCCTGCGGACGTTCCGTGTCGACCGCATGACGGCGGTCGAGCCCACTGGTGAGCCGGTCGTGCGTCCGGCCGGCTTCGAGCTGGCCCAGGCATGGCAGCTGATCACCGACGAGATCGACCAGCGTCGCACGCCGGTCCGGGCCCGAGCCCTCGCCCGCCCGGACGTGGTCCAGCTCTGCCGTTGGATCCTCG
>DASXYV010000042.1:0-3464 GCA_036502305.1 Acidimicrobiales bacterium | reverse complement strand
CTTGCGCCCCTCGAGGACGTACTCGTCCCCGTCCCGCAACGCCGAGCAGCGCAGGTTGGCCAGGTCGCTGCCGGCCTCCGGCTCCGAGAAGCCCTGGCACCAGTGCTCGTCGGCCGAGAGGATGCCCGGCAGCCACCGCTGTTGCTGCTCGGGCGTGCCCCACCGGATGATCATCGGGCCGATCTGCCAGATGCCGTTGGCGTTGTAGATCCCCGGCGTCCGGGCCCGCGCCATCTCCTCGGAGTAGATGACGTTCTGCATGATCGTGGCCTCGCGCCCACCCCATTCGGTCGGCCAGTTGATGGCCGCCCAGCGGCCCTCGTTGAGCCGGCGCTGCCATGCCCGCCGCCGCTCCATGGTGGACATGAGGGCGGCGCCGTTGCCCCGGGAGCCCTCTTGCTCACTCTCGCGGAACTCGGCCAGGTAGCGTTCGAGCCACGCCCGGAGCTCGTTGCGGAAGGCGTCGTCCTCGGGCGTGAAGGCGAAATCCACGGACGCCGATGTTAGAACCTGACACGGGCGTTAGTCTTCCGGCCGTGGACTTCGCCCTGTCGGCCGAGCAGGAAGCGCTGCGCGACACCGTCAGCTCTGCCCTCGGCGCCGAGGCGCCGATGCCGTACGTGCGGCGAATGATCGACGACGAGCGGGGCTTCACGGACGAGCTGTGGGCGAAGCTGGCCAATCTGGGCTGGCTCGGGTTGCTCGTTCCCGAGGCCCACGGCGGGCTGGGGCTCGGCCTGGTGGACCTGGTCGTGGTCCAGGAGGAGATGGGCAAAGCCCTGTTCCCGGGTCCTTTCCTCTCCTCGGCGGTTATGGCGACCTCCGCCGCGATGGCGCTCGGCGCGACGGACCTGCTGCCGGGCCTGGCCGCTGGTGAGGCAAGGGGGACGCTGGCCGTCGAGGAGCTGGGCCAGGGCGATCCCCTGGACGGGCTGACGACGACGGCCACCCGGTCGGGCGGCCGGTGGGTGCTCGACGGGCTCAAGCCCGTCGTCGTCGACGGCCACACGGCCGACTGGGCGATCGTCGTCGCCCACGCCGACAGGGGCCTCGCCGCCTTCCTCGTCGAGGCGCCGGCGGCCGAGCTCGTCCCGACCCTCGACGTGACCCGAAAGGTCGCCCGGCTGCCGCTCCAGCAGACGCCCGCCAGGCGCCTGGGTCCAGAAGGGGACCAGACCGGCCTGTTGCGCCGGGTCGTCGACGACGCCACGGTCGCCCTGGCGGCGGAGACGGTGGGTGCCTGCGACCAGGCCTTCCGCGAGGCGGTGGACTACGCCCAGCATCGGGTCCAGTTCGACCGTCCCATCGCCAGGTTCCAGGTCATCAGGCACAAGGCCGTCGACATGCTGCACCAGCTCGAGCTGGCCCGGGTGGGGATCCTGTACACGGCGTGGGCCTCCGACGTCGACGATCCCCAGCGCGAGATGGCGGTGGCCATGAGCAAGGGCTATGTCGGGGAGGCCTCGGTGTCGATCACCGAGCAGGACATCCAGATCCACGGCGGGATGGGCTTCACCTGGGACGTCGACGCCCACCTCTTCTATCGCCGGGTCAAGCAGAACGATCTCCTCCTCGGTCACCAGGCGTGGCATCGCCGGCGGCTGGCCGACCTGGTGCTCGCCTCCGGCTGATCGTCGTGGCAGCGGGCCCGTCCAAGCTCGTGGACCTCGAGCGGGCCGTCGCCGACAACGTCGTTCCCGGCGATGTCGTCCACGTCATGGTCGGCCACACCCGCTGGACCGCCGCCACCCGCGCCCTGGCCCGTCACTTCTGGGGCCGCGAGCCCGGCTTCACGCTGTGCATGCTGAGCCTGTCGAGCCTGGGGGCGGTGCTGTTCCGGGGTGGACTGGTGCGCAAGGTGATCACCGGGTACTCGGGCGACACCTTCCCGAACTTCACCCCGAACCCGGTCTTCGCCCGCGCCTACGCCAGCGGCGAGGTGGAGGTCGAGCACTGGTCGTTCCTCACCTTCGCCCAGCGCCTGGAGTGCGCGGCTCGCGGACTTCCGGCGGTGGTGACGCGGTCGCTCGGCGGATCATCGATGGCGGGCAACGATGCGTACGCCAGAGTCAGCTCCCCCTTTGGCGAGCTGGGCGTGCTCGCCCCACTGGTACCGGACGTGGCCCTGGTCCACGGGGTGGTCGCCGACCCCGAGGGCAACGTCGCCCTCAACCCACCGCTCCTCGAGGGCGTGTGGGGGGCGCTGGCCGCCAGGCGGGGCGCGGTCGTGACGGTCGAGCGCGTCGTCGAGGACATCCGGCCCTGGGCCCATCTCGTGCAGCTGCCTGCCCACCGCGTCCTGGCGGTGGCCGAGACCCCGATGGGCGCCCACCCCGGCGGGCTCTACGCCGCGGGCCTGCCCGTCGACGGCTACGGCGAGGACTACGAGTTCTGGGTGGAGGCGCGCGCGGCATCTAGAGGCGATCAGTTCGACGACTGGATCCGTCACTGGGTGCGAGAGCCCGCCACCCAGGAGGAGTACCTGGCGCGGCTCGGCGGCGAGCGGATCGCCGCGCTGTACCGCAAGGCCGACCCCTCCTCATGGAAGGCGGAGCGCGACGCGATGCGGCCTGACGCCTCTGTCCCGCCCAACGGCTGGGAGGTGGCCGCCGTCCACGGTGCGCGCCGGATCGCCCAGTCCGTTCGGGCGACCGGGGCCCACGCCGTGCTGGCCGGAGCGGGGGTGGCGAACCTGGCCGCCTGGCTGGGGGTGGCCCAGGCGCGGGAGCTCGGTTCGGATGTCCAGCTCGTCGCCGAGCTCGGACTGTGGGGCTACGAGCCCCGGCCCGCCGACCCCTACGTCTTCAACCACCGCAACTTCCCGACCGCGACCATGGCGACGGACACCTCGGCCGTGCTGGGGATGCTGGTGGGGGGAGCGGGGACGACGACCGTGGCGTGCCTGGGCGCCGCCCAGTTCGACCGGTGGGGGAGCATCAACTCGACGATCATCCCCGGCGGGCCGTTTCTCGTGGGCTCCGGCGGCGGCAACGACGTGGCCAGCGGCTGCTCCGACGCCGTCATCGTGGCGACGCTCAGCCGGGCGAGGACGCCGGAGAAGCTGGGCTACGTGACCTCACCCGGTGATCGGGTCAGCGCCGTGGCCACGGATCTCGGACTGCTGGAGAAGACGGGCGGCGACGAGCTCGTCCTGACTGCGGTGACGTCGGGGCCGGCGCCGCTGCGAGAGCGGGTCGAGGCGGCCCGGGCGGAGTGCGGCTGGGGCCTCGAGGTGGCTGCCGAGGTGGGCGAGCTCCCGCCACCGACCAGCGAGGAGCTCCTCGCCCTGCGGTCATGGGACCCCCACGGCTGGTTCCTCCGCTCCCGCGGCTGACGCCGGACGCTGGCGCGTCGGAGGGCGGTGAGGAACCGGCACCCTCGGCTGGCCCCCGTCCTTACGGAATCGGGGGCCAGTCGAGGCACCGCTCCCTCTGGACCCTTCGGCCTAAGGGTGCCTAGAGCGG
>DASXYV010000041.1:0-2404 GCA_036502305.1 Acidimicrobiales bacterium | reverse complement strand
ACGCGCCTACTGTCAGAGCGGGCTCAAGCGCCTTCGGCCTGTAGGGAAACTCTCTACCATCCGAGGCGCCACTTCTCCTAGGATTTCTTCTCGGCGCGTGTCGAGAACGGTGGGTCGGCTCCGACCTCTGGGTACCGGTGGCCACGGGGGCTGCCAACACGACAGGAGCAGGAACGATGACCAAGGTGACCGCCCAGATGTCGGTGTCCCTCGACGGCTTCTACACCGGACCGCGGGACACGCGGGATCCCAAGGACATGAGCGGCTGGATGCAGGGGCCGGAAGCCCCCGGCTTCTTCCGGGTCACCCGCTGGGTCGTCGACGCCATGGCCTGGCGCGAGCGGCTGGGCTTCGCGGGCGGCGAGCGGTCGGTCAACTCGGAGATCATCGAGGAGACGTTCGCGGCCGCCGGTGCCTACGTCATGGGTCGGCGCATGTTCGACGGCGGCGAGATCCCCTGGGGCGAGGAGCCGCCGTTCCACGCCCCGGTGTTCGTCGTCACCCATCGCCCCCGGGAGGTGCTCGAGCGCCAGGGTGGCACATCGTTCACCTTTGTCACCAACGGCATCGAGCGGGCCATCGAGCTGGCGGGCGACGCCGCCGGTAGCAAGGACGTGGCGGTGGCCGGCGGCGGGGAGCTCCTGCGCCAGGTGCTGACCGCCGGGCTGCTCGGCCAGCTTGAGTTGCACGTCGCCCCGGTGCTGCTGGGCGACGGCCAGCGCCTGTTCGACCCCAGCCTCGGCCTCGGCGCCGACGACGGCATCGAGCTGATCCCGACCCGGGTCGTCGAGGCGCCCGAGGTCACCCACATTCGCTACACCGTCAGCGGCCGGTCGAAGCTGGTGCTGGACGATCGCGGCGCGAGCGGCGACCTCGTCGGGGCAGCCCAGCCGAAGCAGTGAGAGAGGAGCGCCACGTGAAGTACATGCTGCTGATCTACGGCAACGAGGAAGCCTTCAGCTCGGTGGGTGCGGACACCTTCGCCGAGATCCTCCGCGAGACTGACGCCCTCAACCAGGAGCTGTTCGAGTCGGGTGAGCTGGTCGGCGCCTACGGCGTGGCCGACCAGGTGAACGCGAAGATGGTTCGGGCCACGGCCGGGACGCCGGTGGTGACCGACGGCCCCTACGCCGAGGCCAAGGAGTACCTGGGCAGCTTCACGATCGTCGACTGCGACAGCCTGGAGCGAGCCCTGGAGATCGCGGCTCGCAACCCGGCGGCGCGGTACTGGGGTGTCGAGGTCCGGCCCCTCATGCACGAGGCCAACGTCGAGCCGTGACCGACTGGCGGCCCGTCCGGCGGCTCGTCCCGGAGGTGCTCGGTGCGCTGGTGCGCCGCTACGGCCACTTCGACGCCTGCGAGGACGCCGTCCAGGAGGCGCTGCTGACAGCCACGACTCAGTGGCCGGTGCAGGGATGGCCGGAGAATCCCCGAGGGTGGCTGGTGACGGTGGCGTCGCGTCGCCTCGCCGACCAGCTGCGCAGCGACGCTGCCCGCCGCCGGCGGGAGGAGGCCGAGGCCATCCGCACGCCGCCCCCGCCCGCCGGTGGCGAGGTGTACCCCGACCTCGAAGCCCGCGGCCCCACCGGCGACGACACCCTCACGCTGCTGTTCCTGTGCTGCCACCCGGCGCTGACGCCCCCGTCGCAGGTCGCGCTGACCCTGCGCGCCCTCGGCGGCCTGTCGACCGCCGAGATCGCCCGGGCCTTCCTCGTGCCCGAGGCAACCATGGCGCAGCGCATCAGCCGGGCTAAGCAACGCATCAAGGCGGCCGGAGCCAGCTTCGACCTGCCGCCGCCGGCTGAGCAGGCGCAGCGGCTCGGCATCGTGCTCCATGTGGTCTACCTCGTCTTCAACGAGGGCTACACGGCCACGTCGGGGGCGCTGCTGGTGCGGGCCGAGCTGACGGCCGAGGCCATCCGGCTGGTCCGCGAGCTCCATCGGCTGGTCCCCGGCGACGGCGAGGTGGCCGGGCTCCTGGGCCTTCTGCTGCTGACCGACGCCCGCCGCCAGGCCCGCACGGCCCCGGACGGGTCGCTGGTGCCGCTGAGCGAGCAGGACCGGACGCTCTGGAACACCAAAGCCATCGCCGAGGGCGTGGCCCTCGTGACCGACGCCCTGTCGAGGGGCCCGATCGGCCCGTACCAGCTCCAGGCCGCCATCGCCGCCGTCCACGACGAGGCACCCACCGCCGAAGTCACCGACTGGCCGCAGATTCTGGCCCTCTACACGGTTCTGGAGGGCGTAGCACCCAACCCGACGGTGACGCTCAACCGGGCGGTGGCGGTCGCCGAGGTGCACGGCCCCGCGGCCGGCCTGGCCGTACTCGACGCCCTCTCCGACGACGAGCGCATGGCCGCCTCGCACCGCCTCGTGTCCGTGCGCGCCCACCTGCTGGAGCTGG
>DASXYV010000040.1:0-11480 GCA_036502305.1 Acidimicrobiales bacterium | reverse complement strand
TCGCCGGTTGGGCCCAGGCGCTGGAGGGCCGTCTGGCCCAGGCACCACCGCGCGGGGAGACCTCGGTCGACCGGGTGGTCGACGTGCTGCGGCGGGCGGTGCGGGGCATCGACCGCCAGCCCCGGATGATGGCCGCGATGGCCAGCGCCATCTCCTCCCTCGACCCAGGCGCGGTCGCCTGCCAGCACGACCTGGACGCCACCATGGAGCGCATCATCCGCCGGGCCATCGGCGAGCCCGAGCCGGCGGAGGTCGCCGACATCATCCGCATCCTCGAGCACGTGTGGTTCTCGTCCCTCCTCAGCTGGACGAACGGCCGCACCGACGTGCAGAACATGGGATCGGAGCTGGAGATCGCCGCCCGCCTCCTCCTGCGGGACGGCGACGGCGCCCGCCGTCGGAGCCGGTCAGCATGAAGCCGTCGCTCGTGGAGCCGGGTAACACGGCGGTCCTGACCATGGAGATGCAACGCGGCGTGGTGGGCGACCTCTCGATGATGGACAGCCTCGTCGCCGAGGTGGTCGCTGCCCGGACCATCGAGCGCGCCGCGCGTCTGGTCGCCGCGGCCCGTGGCGTGGGCGTCCGGGTCGTGCACTGCACGGCCGAATTTCGTCCCGACCTGGCCGGCACCGCCGTCAACAGTCCACTCATCGCCTTCTGGGCGCGCCGACCCGGTCACATGAGGGCGGGCACGCCGTCGACCGAGCTCGTGCCCGAGATCGGTGTCGACGAGGTGGACCTCGTCGCATCACGCAGGCACGGCGTCTCCCCGTTCACCGGGACATCGCTCGACGCCACCCTCCGCAGCCTCGGCGTGACGACCGTGATCGCCACCGGAGTCTCGGTCAACCTCGCCATCCTCGGGCTCTGCATCGAGGCGGTGAACCTCGGCTACCAGGTCGTGGTCGCCACCGACGCCGTGGCCGGTGTCCCCCGTGCCTACGCCGACGCCGTGATGGAGCACACCCTCGCCCTGCTGGCGACCCGCGCCACGGTGGACGAGATCGCCGGCGCCTGGAGCTCGGCCGGGGCGGCGAAGCCGCCAGCAAACGAGGTGCGGGCGTGAGGTTCCACCAGGCCGTGGCCTTCCTGCCGACCGACCAGGTGCTCGAGCTCGGGCGGGCAGCCGACGGCATGGGCTACGCCGGCGTCTACGTCTCCGATCACATCTTCTATCCGCGGGAGCTGCGGTCCCCGTACACCTACTCGCCACACGAGGACGGGTCGCCGGTGTGGCCGCCCGAGACGGACTGGCCCGATCCCTGGTGCCTGATCTCGGCCCTCGCCGCGGTCACGAGGAACCTCGAGCTCACCACCGGCGTGTACGTCGCCCCGGCGCGCGATCTGTTCACGGTGGCCAAGCTGGTGTCCACGGCCGCAGTGATCTCGGGCAACCGGGTCCGGCTCGGCGTGGGCGCGGGCTGGTGCCGCGAGGAGTTCGACGCCACCGGGCAGTCCTTCGACGACCGCGGACGGCGGCTCGACGACATGATCCCCGCCCTCCGGGCGCTGTGGGGCGGAGGCTGGGTCGAGTACCACGGTCCTCACTACGACGTGGCGCCGCTCCAGCTGAACCCGGCGCCGACCGCGCCCATCCCCATCTACGGCGGCGGCCACAGCGAGCCCGCGCTGCGCCGGGCGGCGACACGTTGCGACGGCTGGCTGTGCGCCAGCGCCTACACGCCCGACGAGGCCCGCCACCATCTGGGCCGCCTCCACGATCACCTGAAGGCCGCCGGCCGCGACGGCGAGCCCTACACCGTCTACATGGCCCTCATGGCCCTGCCCGACCGCGACCTGTACCTCAGCTTGGAGGATGCTGGCGTGACGGACCTGCTGTGCGCGCCGTGGATGTTCGCCCAGGAGCCATCCGACGCCGATCCTCGTTCGAGCCTGGACGCCAGGATCGCCGCCACCGAGAAGTTCGCGACCGACGTCATCGCCCGGATGTGACGTCGACCGCGCCCGACGAGAGGAGCTGACCACACCATGGAGTTCGGAATCTTCAACAGTCTCTACCTTCCGCACCACCTCACCGACAAGGATCCGAAGGGCGCCGAGCATCGGCGGCTGATGGACGAGGTCGAGTACGTGAAGGCGGCCGACCGCTCCGGGTTCAAGTACACCTGGGCCACCGAGCACCACTTCCTCAGGGAGTACTCGCACATGTCGGCCAACGAGGCGTTCCTGGCCCACGTGGCTGCGGTCACCGACCGGATCCACCTCGGCACCGGCATCTTCAACATCACCCCGCCGGTGAACCACCCCGCCCGGGTGGCCGAGCGGGTGGCCATGATCGATCACCTCAGCGGCGGGCGGTTCGAGTTCGGCACCGGGCGGGGGTCGTCCACGACCGAGCAGCGGGGCTTCGGCATCCTCGATCCCGATCTCACCAAGGAGATGTTCGACGAGGTCATTCCCCAGTTCAAGCACATGTGGCGCGACGGCGAGTACAGCCACGAGGGACGGTTCTTCTCGATGCCTCCTCGTCACGTGCTGCCCAAGCCCTACACCAAGCCCCACCCTCCGATGTGGGTGGCGGCGGGGAACCCGAGCACCTTCGAGAAGGCGGCGCGGATGGGGCTCGGTGTCCTGTGCTTCGCCATGGGATCGCCCGACTCGCTGGCTCCGCTCATCGAGATCTACAAGAAGACCATCCAGCAGGCCGACCCCGTCGGCGAGTTCGTCAACGACAACGTCATGGTCACCAGCCAGATGCTGTGCCTGGAGGACGGGCAGAAGGCACGCGACATCGCCTGCAACATGAACTCCAGCTACCAGACGAGCCTTGTCTTCCACTACCTGGACACCTTCCCCAAGCCTGCCGGCGTCCCCGAGTGGCCCGACCTGATCCCCGAGCCCACCCCCGAGGGACTCGACCGCCAGATCGAGCGGGGGCTGGTCTGCGTCGGCACTCCCGACGAGGTGAAGCGATCGGTCAAGGGCTACGCCGACATCGGGGCCGACCAGCTGGTGTTCGGGATGCTCTCGACCACCATGCCCATCGAGGTCTGCACCGAGGCGCTGGAGACATTCGGCCGCCACGTCCTCCCCGAGTACGACAAGGACCCGGTGCACAGCACGACCCGCCAGCGCGAGGCGCAGCTGGCCACGACCCAGCCGCCCGACTCCGAAGGCGGCATCCCGCCGCTGCGCGTCTAGGTCGCCCGCTAGCCCGTCGGCACGGGGTCACCGCCCCGGTCGCCGGCAGGGGCGAGCCGACCGCTGGGCTCGTAGTCGTCGACGTCGACCTCCACGCCGAGACGGGGAACGATGCGGTCCAGCCGCCTCGGGAACCACCAGTTGGCCTTGCCGAGAAGCTCCATCACGGCTGGCACCAGCACCATGCGGACGATGGTGGCGTCGATGAAGACAGCCACGGCGAGACCGAGGCCGAACACCTTGAGCACCCGCACGTCGCCGATGACGAAGGACCCGAAGACGCAGACCATGATGGCGGCCGCCGCAGTGATGACCCGGGCGGTCTTCGCCAGCCCGTCGGCGACCGCCGTGGCGTTCTCACCGGTGCGGCGCCACTCCTCCCGGATGCGCGACAGCAGGAACACCTCGTAGTCCATGGACAGCCCGAACAGGATGGTGAAGAGCATCAGCGGGATCCAAGGGTCGATGGGTCCCGTCCTGCTGATCCCGACGATGGATCCCAGCCAGCCCCACTGGAACACGGCCACGATCACGCCGAACGCGGCACCCACCGACAGCAGGTTCATCACCGCCGCCTTGAGCGGGATGACGAGCGATCGGAAGACGGCCATCAGCAGCAGGAAGGACACGACCACCACCCCGCCGATCACCCAGGGCAGACGGCTGCTCATGTAGTTGGCGGCGTCGACGGCGGCGGCTGTCTCGCCTCCGACCAGGACCGTGACCCCGCTGGCGCGGGTGACGGACGGCACCACGTTGTCGCGGATGCGGTGCACGAGCGCCTTGGTGGCGTTGTCCTGCGGCGACGCGGTCGGGATCACAGTTATCACCGCGGTGTTGTCGGCCGCGTTGAACGCCGGCGGCGCCACCTGGGCCACGCTGGGCGTGGACCGCAGCTGTGTCGCCACCCGGTCCACGGTGGGGCGGCCCGCCGCCCCCGGCATCTGGGCGGCCAGGACAAGAGGCCCGTTGGCGCCCGGTCCGAACCCCTCCGCCAGCAGGTCGTAGGCCTGGCGGGTCGTGAGAGAAGGCGGGTTGTTCCCAGCGTCGGTAAAGGCCAGGTTCATCGAGAACAGCGGGACGATGAGGACGACCAGTGTGGCGACGGCGGCGATGGCGGCCGGCCACGGGCGCCGCTGCACCACCCGGCTCCAGCGGAACGAGATCGGCGGACGCTCGGGGCCGTGGTGCTGGCGGCTCGGGACCCGGAGGCGGTCGATGGCGTGACCGGCGAAGCCCAGCATCGCCGGCAGGAGGGTCAGCGTCCCGATCATCACCAGGGACACGGCGGCGATGGCCCCGAAGGACAACCCGTACATGAACGGGAGGTTCATGACGAGCAGTCCCAGGAGGGAGATGACGACGGTGCTCCCGGCGAAGAGCACGGCCCGACCGGATGTCGCCAGGGCAAGGGCCACCGAGTCGCGAGGCGTCGAGCCGTCAGCCAGGGCGCGCCGGTGCCGGGTCACGACGAGCAGGGCGTAGTCGATGCCCACGCCCAGGCCGATCATGCCCGCCAGCTGGGTGCCGAACGACGGCACCGTCACCGCGTGGCTGATCACGTCGATGATCGCCACCCCGGCCCCGATCCCGAACAGTGCGATGAGGATGGGCAGGCCCATGGCGATGACCGAGCCGAAGGCGATGAGCATGATGATGATGGCGGCCAGGATCCCGACGGCCTCACTGGCACCCGGACTGGGATTCACGGCCTTCTCGATGGGCGCGCCTCCCAGCTGAACGTTGAACCCGGGCGCCGCCGAAGCCCGGGCCGTGTCCACGACCTTGGTGGCGGCATCCTTGGGCAGGTCGACGGTCTGGGTGTCGAACTGCACCACGGCGTAGGCAATGTGGCCGTTGGACGAGATCTGGTTCGCAGCTCCGGGAGCAAACGGGCTGCGGAGGCCCGACACGTGGGGGAGGGGCTGTAGCTGGCTGATCACCCGCCCGATGGCGGCCTGACTGGCCGGGGACGTGACGGGCTCGGAGGTCTGGAACACGACGTCCCCGGTGTCGCCGGCGCGGGACGGGAACTGCTGCTGGAGGATGGTCTGGACCCGGTCCGACTCCGAATGCCCCGAGCTGAACCGGTTACTGAACTTCCCCGGAACCGCCTGGGCCACGATCGTCAGGCCGATGAGGCCCGCGATCCACAGGACGAGGACCAGGCGCCGGCGGTCGTAGGACCACCGCCCGAGCCTTCCGAGGCCGCTGTCAGCGACGGAGGGACTGGTTCGTGCCGCGCCGTCGAGCTCAGACTTCACTGTTGACCTCCCGTCCTGAGTGCGCCGAGTGGCGCCGGCACCCATCTCGTCGATTGCCGACGAGCGAGATCGACAGCCGCGCCGGGTGGTCCACAGCTGCTGTCTCCTTCGCCATCTGGGGATCCTCCGGTATGGCGCTGGTGGCCGCCATCCGGAATGACCCTGACCGGACCCTGAATGTGACCCCCATAGGGTCCCCGCCTCTCGGCCAGACGCCGTTACAATTCATCGACAGTGAGTTCTACTACAGAATTCCCCACCGATGAAACTCCTTCTCCGATGCCCAGGGGGCGTCGCCCGGGGAAGGCGGACACCCGGGCCCAGATCGTGGCCGCGGCCGAGGCCGCCTTCGCGTCGGAGGGATACGCGCAGGCCAGCCTCAGGGGGATCGCGCAACGGGCCGGTGTCGACCCGGCTCTGGTCCACCACTATTTCGACGGGAAGGCTGCCCTCTTCGTCGAGGTGACGGGGTTGCCGAGAGACTTCCGCGAGATCCGCGACGAGGTGGACCGGACGCCCGGCTCCCGTGGCACGGCCCTCGTGGACCGCTTCCTTCGCTATTGGGACGAGGAGCCTCCGGACGGGCGGGCGAACACGTTCCTCTCCCTCATGCAGGCCGTCTCCTCCTCGACCCAGGCGGCTGCCAGCTTCAAGCAGTTCCTCGTCGATCGCATCTGGTCGCAGGTCGCCCGCGACCCCGACGATCCCGACTGGCTCATCCGACGGGCCCTGGTCGGGTCGCAGCTCGTCGGACTGGGGTTCCAGCGTTATGTCCTTCTACTCGAGCCCCTCGCCTCAGCCGATCCGGCCGAGGTAGCGGGATGGGTGGGGCCAACCATCGACCGGTACATGGCCGGTCCTCTGGAGGCGGCGCCCGCACCCGACAGCTCGCGACGCTCGCGGCGCGCCCGCCCCAGGGCACGGCGGAGGTGAGCGCGTTTGGCGCGTGACGTTGCCTACGATGCGACGTGCACCCGCTTGATGCTCAGAGCCCGCTGAGAGGCCGCCGCCGGGTCCGCATCGGCCTGGGTGCGCTCTTCGTGGTCCTCGTCGCCGCCGCCTGCGGGGGGTCGGCGCACCAGTCCTCGAGCTCCCCGACGTCGTCGACGTCGTCATCATCGTCGGGCGGCCCAAGCGGCCAGCTCCTCGCCCAGATTGGCAACGGGTCCGACGGCAACCCCGTGGACGGCGTGGCATGCAACACGGGCGAGCAGCTCGCCTACCACATCCACGCCCACCTGGCCGTGTACGTCGACGGCCAGCCCCGGACGATCCCCGACGGGGTTGGCATCAAGGGACCGGTGGCGGAGCAGACGTCTGCCGGTCCCTTCGTTGTGCAGGGCGACTGCTTCTACTGGATCCATGTCCACGACGTGAGCGGCATCATCCACGTCGAGTCGCCGACGCAGCGGACCTACACGCTCGGTCAGTTCTTCGACTTATGGGGCCAACCTCTGTCGACCACCCAGGTGGGGCCGGCATCAGGCCCAGTGACCGCGTACGTCGACGGCGCGCCGTACCAGGGAGACCCTCGATCCATCCCACTCACCGCCCACCAGGTGATCCAGCTCGACGTGGGCACCGTGGTGCCCCCCCAGCCCTACCGGTTCCCGAGCGGGCTCTAAGCGTCGGAGTCGGTCACCCGCCAGCGCGAGACTGACGTCATGTGCTTCGGAGATGATGCCCGGCCACCGATGCCGCCCGTGCGCGGCGGTGCCGCTGACCACGGGGACCTGGTGCTGCGCTCGGCCGACGGCACCGAGCTGGGCGCCTACTACGCCCACCCCGATGCGCCCTCGGACGCCGGCATGGTTGTCATGCCCGACGTGCGAGGATTGCACGAGTTCTACAAGGAGCTGGCCCGTCGCTTCGCCGAGGCTGGTGTGCACAGTGTCGCGTTCGACTACTTCGGCCGGACGGCCGGGATCGGTCCTCGCGGCGACGACTTTTCGTGGCGCGAGCACGTCGACAAGCTCGAGCCCCAGAAGGTGAGCGAGGACGTCGCCGCGGCCAGCGACTGGCTCCGGAGCCTCGCCAACGGGACCGTGGAGTCGGTGTTCACGGTGGGCTTCTGCATGGGCGGCGCCCACTCCTGGGCCCAGTCGGCCGCCGGGCTGGACCTGAGCGGCTGCGTCGGCTTCTACGGCATGCCGGCGCGCGTCGCCGACCGGATCGGCGACATGAAGTCTCCGCTGCTGGTGCTCGCGGCGGGACAGGACTTCACACCCGTCGCCGACGTGGAGCAGTTCGCCGAGCGGGTACGCGCCGCCGGCGTCGAAGCCGAGGTGCACGTGTACCCGGACGCGCCGCACAGCTTCTTCGATCGGAGCTTCGCCGAGCACGCCGACGCCTCCGCCGACGCCTGGCGTCGCATCCTCGACTTTGTCGACCGCCATCGCCAGCGCTAGTGGGCGGCGACGACCAGCGTCCCTGCCGAGTAGGCGATCACGACTGCGCCGAAGCCGTGCAGCACATCGGAGCCCAGCAGCCCGCTGATCCCACCGTTGGCACCCGGAACTGACACCGTCTCCAGCGGTTGCGGGTGCAGCGGCACGCTTCCCGCCGACCACGAGCCGCTCTGGACCTCCTGTGCCTCTTCCCGGCAGCCGATGCCGGAGACGCGATGATGCTTGCCGGTATGCGGGAGGCCGATCGAGCTGACCAGCTGCGGGTCCACTGACGACACCGATGACCCGGTGTCGAGGATGAAGTTGAACGGGCTCTGATCGTGGATTCGCATCGGAACGAGGGCCAGCGTCTCGCCCTCAGCCTGGGCGACGATGAGGGGGACGGTCGTCGACGGCGATGCCAGGCTGATGCCGGGCGGGATCGGGACCGCGCTCGGTCCGTGGACGTTGGTGTCGGGCCCTGGGGCCGGGCCCTCCGGACCGGGGAGGGCGAGGGACTGGTGCTGGTAGTCGAGCTGGATGGCGCCGAACCGGCCGAGCACGTCGGATCCGAGCAGCCCGGCGGGAGCGTCCCGAAGCCCGAAGCCGGGGATGTCGATGTTGGAGACGGTCTGCGCTTCCAGCGCCACACTGCCAACTGACCAGCTCGGGCCGCTGACCGGAGTCTCGTTCGTCGTGCAATTGGCACCGGTCACCGTCTGGGTCGGGCCGTTGGACGGGAGATGAAGCGACTTGACCAGCTGCGAGCCGAACGCCGACGAGCCGGCCCCGGTGTCGACGACGAAGGCGTACGGCCCGTGGCCGGCGATGCACACAGGCGCCAGGGCGATCGCCGCCGCACCCTGTCTGACGACCTTGATCGGGACTCGACTGACGGCACCGCTCCCGCTCCCCGCTGGCTGGCTGACGGCAGGGCAGCCGCCCGGGAAGATGGGCGGGTCGGCCTGGGACCCCGACCCGCCACCACCGCAAGACACGACCCCCAGACCGGCCAGCACGGCGCCCGCGGCGAGCGCGCCCGCCCGCCGTCGCCCTCCTCGCCTGCCGGTCCGCCCGGTCACCGCGTCGCCTGCCTATCCGCCGCCAGCAGTGACGGCCCACGGCGACCCTATGCCAGTAATCGCTCCCGCACCTCGGGTCGCAGGGGTGGCGGACGGGTGGAGAGGACCTCGCCCGCCGGGTGCACGAAGCACAGCTCGTCCCCCGGGTGGCCCTCGATGCGCCAGCCCCCCTCGTGGATGAGGCGGTGGTGGTGGCCGCACAACATGACCAGGTTGGCGGGGTCGGTGGGCCCACCGTCGGCCCAGTGAACCAGGTGGTGGGCGTGCAGCCAGCGGGCTCGAGCACAGCCCGGGAAGCGACAGCCCCGGTCCCGGCGGCGCAGCTGACGGGCCAGCCAGCGCGGCACCTGGCGGCGAGAGCGTCCGAGACCGAGGGCCTCACCCGTTCCTCCCTCGGCGACCAGATGCCAGCGGGCGTCGCAGGCCAGGCGCCGTGCCGTCTCGGTCGAGATCTGGGGCCCGGCCTCGATCTCGGCCAGGACGTCGCCCCCGCCCATGACCACGGGGTCGGCGTGGATCACCACCGTGGCCGTGTCGCCGTCGGCGGCGGTGGCCAGGTTGGTCGAGGCCAGCTCGACCAGGGCGTCGGCGCACCGAGACTCGTAGGGTTCGTAGAGCTTGGTCACCGGATCGGGCCCGGCGACCTCGGCCAAACGGCCGATGGCGGTGGCCACGACCGCCCCCTCGGCATCGGCCAGTCGGCCCGAGATGCGAAGGACGCCACCCTCCTCGTCCCACCACAACCGCAGGCTGCGGCGGCGATGGGCGTCGTTGGCCTCCTTGGTGGGCACGGGCCTTCCCCGGCGGGCGGCCGCGTCCAGCTGGGCGGCCGAGCATCCCCTGGCCCGCTCGGCCACTGCCGCCTCGGTCTCGGGGTCGGCCAGCTTGGTGGCCGGGGCCAACTGGTCGAAGCACAGCCGACCCTCCCCGAAAGCCGCAGCCAGGGTGGGCATCTCGTCCAGGGACCGGGCCACCCGCACCCACTCACGAGCCTGGCGGTGGGCCAGACCCAGGCGGGCCACCAACCAGTCAGCCATGGAGGTGGCGCCGTCCTCGCGCCAGTCCTGTCGCCGGTCGTAGTCGGCCACCAGCTCCAGCAGCTGGGCATGGGTGGCGCTCATGAGGCCGTGCAGCTGGTCGATGGCGTCAGCCCGCTCGGCCGTCGAATATCCCTCCAGCGCGCCAACGTCCATGAGCATCAATTGTATGGAGAGGGTGTATCAACCAACGAGAGTTGGTGACGGCCGGCGGTCGCTGGCCGGCGGTGCGAGGATTGGCCGTGGCCACCGACGAGCTCGAGGATGTCGCCAATCTCTTTCGGCTGCTTGCCGACATCGATTTCCGAGGAGCGTCACCTCTGTACGAACGGCTGGCCCGGGAGGCGGCAGACGACCCCGAGCTGCTTGCTCTGGTCCTGCCGGCGGCGCCGCCGGATCGTTTTCCCCACCTTCTGTTCGCGGCAGTCCAGTACCTGCTGTTGGGTGACGGCGACGATCCCGTTGGCGCCTTCGGGTCCGAGCCATTCGCAACCTTCCGCTCGTGGTGCCTGGCCCGTCGTTCCGACATCGAGCGGCTCACGGGTTCGCGTGTGGTGCAGACCAACGAGGTCGGTCGATGTGCAGCGCTGCTTCCGTGCCTGGCGACCGTCGCCGAGAGGGCGAGACAGCCCCTGGCTGTGCTGGAGGTGGGGGCCAGCGCGGGGCTGAACCTCCTCTTCGATCGTTATCGCTACGTCTTCGCCCCCGGGGTCGAGACCGGCGCCGACGGCGCGGACGTCGTGCTCCGACCTCGCCTGCATGGTGGTCGTACGCCTCCGCTGTCGATGCCGGAAGTGGCATGGCGCAGGGGACTCGATCGCCAACCGGTCGACGTCACCGATGAGGAGGCCGTTCGTTGGCTGCGATCGTGCATCTGGCCGGAGCAGCGATGGCGCATCGAGCTGTTCGAGCGAGCGGCCGCTCTCGCTCGGCATGACCCGCCGCGGGTCGAGAGGGGAGACGTCTACGAATCGCTTCCTGCCGTAGCGCGCAGCGTGCCTGGGGAGGCCGCGCTCTGCCTTGTCCACACGGCCTTCCTCAATTACCTTCCGGATCAGCCGCGCTTCGTCGAGTTGCTGGGTGAGCTGTCGCGCGAGCGGCCGCTCTGGTGGGTATCGGGCGAGGGGACCGGCCTCGTTCCGCGGCTGCCAGCGCCGCTGTCGACCACCGCCGAGGGCATCTCGTTCCTGTTCGGCGTCGTGCCACTGGGAGTTTCGGGGGAGGAGCCGCGCGCCCTCGCCCGCGCCGGTGCGCACGGCGCCTGGGTGGAGTGGCTCGACGTCCACAGCCCAACTCGTCGAGCGGCCGGATAGGGAGCCCCCAAGCGCCAGCGTCCCAGTGTTCTAGCGTGGGTCCATGCGGTTCAACCATATGGAGCTCACCTTCGCCAGGGGTACGCTGACCGATGACTTCCGGGAGGAGGTAGACGCCTTCTACGGCTCCGTGTTCGGATGGAAGGCGACCGACACCGAGGTTGTCGGCCAGCGCTGCCACATACTGCTCCCCGACGCTGACCAGTTCATCCTGCTGGCCGAGAGCGGCAAGCCG
>DASXYV010000039.1:0-3473 GCA_036502305.1 Acidimicrobiales bacterium | reverse complement strand
TGACCCCGCTCGCGAGCAACCAGGTCGTCGGCACCGTCGTCCACGGACCCCGTACGACGCCGACCACCGGCGAGGACGTCCAGGGCTTCCGCCATCCGTCCGCTGGCGCTCGCCGACGCCAGCTCGTTGGTCTGGGCCAGGTGGAGCACGACATCGGCGACCGTCCACCCATCGCAGAGCGAGGGACGCTGCCAGTCTGCGTCGCGCAGGCCAGACAGCAGGTCGGACAGCTCGGCCTGCTGTTCAGCGAGCGCGGCGACGATCGCCTTCACCGTGGGCCTCCACGGCGCGGAGTGTACCCACACTGGCCCGTCGCGGGGCCAGGAAGCCAACATGGTCGCTGTGCCGGGCTGGACCTGTCCTCGATGCGACCGACGGTTCGCCCGCGCCGGTCAGTCCCACGAATGTGAGCCGGCCATGTCGGTCGACGAGTACTTCTCCACCGGTCCCGCGCACGAACGCCCGATATTCGAGGCGGTGATGCGCCACGTGAACAGCTTGGGACCGGTACACGTGGAGCCCGTATCGGTTGGGATCTTCCTGAAGCGCGCGCAGACCTTCGCCCAGCTACGGCCGATGCAGCGGTGGGTGGCGCTGTCCTTCTCGCTGCCACGCGCCGTCCGGCACCCGAGGATCACCAGGAAGGTCGCGCAGTACCACGGTCGCTACTACCACGTCGCCAACCTCCACAGCCCCGAGGAGTTCGACGACGAGCTCCGAGACTGGATCACGGAGGCCTACCTCAACAGTCCCGGTTAGGGCGTGGCAGGGTATTGACATTCTCAGTGTCATATCCTATGAGTGGGAGAGGAGAAAGGATGAGCGATGGCCATCATCCCTACCCGGGAGCAGTTCGAGACGTTCGCCAACGACGAGCGGCACGGCGAGGTCGTCATGATCAACCTGCTGCATTTCGCCCCGCCTGAGGGCGCGAGCACCGCGGGTGGTGAGGACGCCTACCGTCAATACGGCAAGGCGGCGGTCAAGATGGTCGAGGACCGCGGCGGCCGGGTCGTCTGGATGGGCCGGCCCGAGCACGTGGTGATCGGCGACTCCGAGCACGATCACTGGGACCTGGCCGTCCTGGTCTCGTACCCCAGTCGTCAGGCGTTCGTCGACATGGTCACGACGGCCGAGTACCAGGACGCCCACAGAGACCGCGAGCAGGGGCTCGATCGCACGGTCCTGCTCGGATGTGAGCCGATCGGGGACTGGACCGGGTCGCATGCCTGACCAGGCACCGGCCACGGGCGGCACCCGCCGCAACATCCTGCTCAT
Source organism: Acidimicrobiales bacterium (assembly GCA_036502305.1). GTDB lineage: Bacteria > Actinomycetota > Acidimicrobiia > Acidimicrobiales > AC-9 > AC-9. The sequence goes on along the minus strand of DASXYV010000039.1, from coordinate 2,195 downwards.
CACGACGGACCAGCAGCGTTACGACAGCTTGGGGTGCAACGGCGGGACCATCGCCCGCACCCCCGTCGCCGACCGCCTGGCGGCCGAGGGCGTCAACTACCGACGGGCCTACAACCAGAACACGGTGTGCATGCCGGCCCGGTCGACCATCCTCACGGGCCAGTACGCCCGGACGCACGGCGTCGTCGCCAACGGGATCCCCCTGCCCGCCGATGCCCCGTCCATCGCCGCCTACCTCTCGGAGCAGGCAGGGTACCGGACGGCCCTGCTGGGCAAGGCGCACTTCGAGCCCGGTCTCGACCCCCAGCGCCGGTTCGAGGAGAACGCGCGCGCCGCCCGCGGAGACACCGGCCCCTGGCGCGGGTTCGAGCGTTCGATCCAGGCCATGCACATCGCCGCGTGGGGCGACTTTCCCGTCGCCCACTACGGACGGTGGCTCGCCGAGCACCATCCGGAGCATCTCCACAGCTTCGCCAACCTTCTCCAGGCCGAGCCCGGCGGGGACACGGACGCGCCGGAGACCAAGAACAACCCCATCCCCAGGCCGTGGTACCACACCGACTGGGTAGCCGATCTCACCGTCGACTGGCTCGCGTCGATGGGCGACGACGAGCCCTGGTTCTGCTGGATGAGCTTTCCCGATCCCCACCATCCATGGGACCCCCCGGCCTCGGAGAACGGTCGCGTCCCCTGGCAGGACCTGGACCTGCCCCCGGGCCACCCCGGAGCCGACGACGATATCCGCGCCGTCCTCTCCGGCAAGCCCCCGCACTGGCTCGCCTTCTGGGAGGGACGATGGCCGAACGTGGAGGGAGGCCCAGCCGCGTTCGTGCCGTCCCGGCTGACCGCCGACGCCCTCCGCGAGATCAACGCCAAGGTCCACGTGATGAACGAGCTCGTCGACGAAGCCTGCGGCAGGGTCCTCGACCAGGTCAGCTCGCGAGGATGGACGGACCGCACCGACGTGATCTTCACGACCGACCACGGCGAGCTGCAGGGGGACTTCGGCCTGCTGTACAAAGGGCCGTTTCACGTCGACGCCCTGATGCGGCTCCCCCTCATCTGGCGACCCGCTCCGGTGGCAGGAGTTGCACCCGCCGAGGTCGCCGACCCGGTCGGCCAGGTGGACCTGGCACCGACGCTCTGCGCCATCGCCGGCATCGAGCCAGCCGAGTGGATGCAGGGCGCCGCCCTGCCCGTGGGCGACGGACAGCCGAGGAGACAGCGGATGCTGTGCGAGTGGGACAGCCAATTCCCCGGCTACGGCATGCACCTTCGTTCGGTGTACCGCGACGGCTGGCTCTGCACCGTCTACGAGCCGTCCACGGCAGGCAAGCCCAACGGCCTCGAAGAGGTCTGGGGCCCCAGGGTGCTCGACCCCTCGTCGGTCGTGTACGAGGCCGAGCGCCCGGGCCCGGGCGGCATCTCGATCGCGACGGGTGAGCTCTACGACGTTGCGGCCGACCCGCGGCAGTGGCACAACCGCTGGGACGATCCCACCGTGCGCGCGCTCCGCGAGGACCTGATCAGCGATCTCTACGACCACCTCCCCGGAGAGGTGCGCTCGCTGAAGGTCGCAGCGCCGGCGTGACGCAGGTTGCGAGCGAGGTCGACGGCCGGGCCCAGCGGTCGGCCCGCAGCCGCGAAGCCGTCGTCGACGCCATGCTGGACCTGCTCGAAGAGGGGTCGCTGCGACCTGGGGCGGCCGAGATCGCCGCCCGAGCCAGGGTGTCGGTGCGGACGGTGTTCCGCCACTTCGAAGACCTCGAGCAGCTATTCGCCACCGCGACGGCGCATCAGGCGATGCGCATCGGGCCGCTGTTGTTGTCCGAGCCGCCCTTGGGGTCCAGGGTCGACCGGGTCGAGGCGCTCGTGCGCCACCGCGCCGATCTCTACGAGCGGATCGGGCCGGTCCGGCGCGCCGCCCTGCGCCACGAGCCATTCCACCAGGCCGTGCACGAGGGCCTGGCCCAGGCCCGGCGGCTCCTGCGCCGAGACCTGCTCGGCACGTTCGGCCCGGAGCTCGAACAGCTGGATGGGGCCGATCGGGCCACGATCGTCGCCGCCCTCGAGGCGGCCACCAGCTTCGCGACGTGGGACAACCTGCGCGTCGAGCAGCGCCTCTCCGTTCCCCAGGCCCGGGCGGCGCTGACGACGATCGTCGTGGCCCTGCTGGAGCACTCGACGCCCTGAGC
>DASXYV010000038.1:0-1518 GCA_036502305.1 Acidimicrobiales bacterium | reverse complement strand
GGTCGAGGCGGTCTACGCGACCCACCGCACACCGGAGGCCGAGGCCGTGGCCCTGGCGTGTGTCCAGCGCGTGGCGGCATGGCTGCCCGCCGTGGTGGACGATCCCGACGACGTGACCGCCCGGGCGGCGATGCTCGTCGGCGCGGCCCTCGGTGGCCGGGCGCTGCAGAACGCCAGCATGGGCGCGCACCACGGGCTGGCCCAGCTGCTGGGCGGCCGCACGGGCATCGCCCACGGGCTGGCCAACGCGCTGCTGCTGTCCCACGTCCTGCGCTTCAACGCCGAGGCCGCGCCGGTGGAGGTGGCGCGGATCGGCGCTGCACTGGGCGACCCCGACGACCCCGCTGGCGCGTGCGACCGGCTGCGCAGCCGTCTCGGGTTGCCGGCGCGGCTGTCCGAGTGTGGAGTGACCGAGGAGGATCTCGACGCCGTCGCCCGGATGTCGCAGGGCAACGTCAACGTGGGGTTCAACCCCCGCCCGGTGAGCGAGGAGGCCGCTCGCCAGATCCTCGCTGAGGCTTGGTGACAGCGGGGAGTAGGATCATTTCCACCCAGTACACGAGGGGGCGCAATGAAGCGGATGCTGTCGGTCGATGATCTCGCCCGCGACGAGCGGTTCGAGCGGATCCAGATCGAGGACGTCGTGTTCGACGCCAGGCGGTCTGGCAGCGATCGGCGCAACGTCCTCGATCACCGGGACACGGAGTCGCCCGACGCTGCCCGGGCGCTGATGCACGGCATCTTCGTGGGAGAGATCCAGGCCCTCGAGGGGGCGGGACGGACGTGCTACGACTTCGACACGGGGGCCGGCCGCGACGAGATCCCGTTCGCCATGAAGCTGGATATGGCCCGCCAGTGCTGGGACGAGGCTCGTCACGTGGAGATCTCGGTGAAGCTGACCGAGCACATGGGCACCGGGATCGGCGAGTTCTCCGAGCAGACCATGCTGTTCCAGGCGGCCTGCAACTCCGATCCTGTGCTCAGGCTCACCGGTGTCAATCGGGCGCTCGAAGGTCTCGCCATCGACGTGTTCAATACCATGCGGGACTACGGGGACAGCGTGTCGGACCCGGTGCTCTACTTCTGCGAGGACTGGATGCTCGCCGACGAGGTGACCCACGTGAAGATGGGCTCGGACTGGCTGCGACGGCTGACGGCCACCGACAAGGACCGGCAGGCCCAGGCCCTGGAGTTCCAGCGCACGGTGGACAAGCTCTTCAGCTTCGGCGGGCTGCGCGGCGAGAGCGAGGACAACCCGGTGCACCTGGCCCGGAAGTTCAGATCCATGGCCGGGTTCAGCGATGACGAGATCGTCGAGCTGGTTGACATCGCCGCCCAGGCCCAAGCCGAGGCCGAGGCCAACTCGGTCGCGGCGGCGCCCACCGGTTAGAGGTTGACTACCGGGCAGGTGAGGGTGCGGGTGATGCCCTCGATGAGCTGGACGCGGCTGACGACCATCTTGCCCAGATCGTCGACCGAGCCGGCCTCGGCGCGCACGATCACGTCGTAGGGGCCGGT
>DASXYV010000037.1:0-8715 GCA_036502305.1 Acidimicrobiales bacterium | reverse complement strand
ATGCCCGAGCCGGGGATGATGTCGTGGAACTGGTGGAGGAGCAGCGTCTTCCAGGCCCGGTCGAGCCGCTCGGCCGGGTACGCGGACCACGGCCGGGGAGCCAGGCTCGCCCACAGCTCGGCTTCGCGCAGCGCCAGCTCGCCGGTTCGGTTTCCCTTCTTGGTGGCGGCCTGGGTCGTGTAGGTGCCGCGATGGATCTCCAGGTAGAGCTCGCCGACCCACACCGCCGGGTCGTCGATGTCGGCCACCGCCTTGTCGAAGAACGACGACGCCGTCTCCAGCTCCACGCGTGGCGCGCCCTCGAGGTCGGCCAGGCGGCGCAGCGACTCGATCATGCCCGCGGTCGGCCCTCCGCCGCCGTCGCCGTGGCCGTAGACGTACAGCGACCGGGTGGCCCGGTCGTGGTCCTTGAAGTTGCGCACGGCGTGCGCCAGCTCGGCCACACTGGCATCGCCGTTGTAGGTGTCGGCCGGCGGGAAGTGGGTGAAGACGCGCGATCCGTCGATCCCTTCCCAGACGAAGCTGTGGTGGGGGAGCACGTTGTACTGGTTCCACGACAGCTTCTGGGTCAGGAAGCGGTCGATGCCGGCCTGGCGCATGATCTGGGGCAGGCTGCCGGGGTAGCCGAACACGTCGGGCAGCCACACCTCGGTCGTGTCCCGCCCGAGCTCCTGGCTGAAGAAGCGCTTGCCGTGCAGGACCTGTCGTACCAGGGACTCTCCGGAAGGGATGTTGCAGTCGGCCTCGACCCACATGCTCCCGACCGGCTCCAGCTGACCGCTGGCGACCTTCTCCCTCATGCGCCGGTAGAGGTCCGGGTAGCGTTCCTTCATCCAGGCGTAGTGCTGGGCCTGGGAGCACGCGAACCGGTAGTCCGGATACTCGTCCATCAGCCCGACCGCCGTGGAGAACGTGCGGGCGCATTTGCGCACCGTCTCGCGCAGGGGCCACAGCCAGGCAGTGTCGATGTGGGCGTGGCCCACGGCGCTGACGCGGTGGGCGCTGGCCGCCGCCGGTCGGCCCAGCAGCTCCTTCAGCAGGGGATGGGCGGCGGCGAAGGATCCGGCCACGTCCTTCAGGTCGAGGGCCGCGCACGCCCGGTCGAGCCCGGCTCGGATCTGGGACCGCCGGGGCTCGTCGCCCGCCTGGGGCAGCAGCTGCAGCAGGAGGCGCAGGTCCTGCCAGAAGGCGAGCAGATCACGACGGACGACGCGCAGCTCGGCTCGGGCCAGGGTGAAGAGCGGGGCGCCGTGGGGCTCGGGTCCGAGGAGCGGCCAGGAGAGGGCGCCGAGAGGCGGCCGGGCGTTGGCGGCCGCCTCGACGTGGAGCTCGACGGCCTCGCCGCCGTCTGCCGCCCTGGTCACCACGTAGTCCCGGTGGTTGGGGGAGAGGCCCTGGACGGGGCGGCCGTCCCGCCACACCAGCGCCTCGGCCCCGAACCCGGTGTCTCCGGCGTTGCCGATCTCGAAGCGAAGCGCGACCTCCTCGCCTCGCCACACTGGCGGGACCCGCCCCCGGAGCTGGAACCAGGTGGTGTCCCACGCCGGTCCCCACGCACCGCCGACGGGGAACTGCTCGTAGGGGGCGTTCAGGGCCTCCGTGATGGCGACGGGCTCGCCGTGCACGTGGTAGGCGGCCACCTCGAGCGCGGCGATGGGGCCGCTCAGCGCCGGCCGGATGTGCTGGTTCACCACCCGCCTGATCCGGGCGTCGGTGATGGCGTCTTCCTCGTGCACGGACCCTCCCTCTACTGCCGTGCCGGACCGGACTCCTCGGCCAGCTCCTGGCGGAGGACGAACTTTTGCACCTTGCCCGACGGCGTTCGGGGGAAATCGTCCACCAGCCGCAGCTCCTCGGGCCACTTCTGCCTGGCCAACCCCGCGCCCTCGAGGCTCTCGCGGATGGTGGCCAGGTCGGGCGCACGGGCTCCCGGTAAGGCCCGCAGGAAGGCGCAGGCGTGCTCGCCCAAGCGCGCGTCCGGCGCGGCGACGACGGCCGCCTCGGCGACGCCCGGTACCCGCATCAAGAGCTCCTCGACCTCGGGGGCGCTGACGTTCTCACCTCCCCGGATGATGATGTCCTTCTTGCGGTCGGTGATGGTCAGGTAGCCCTCGGCGTCGAGCCGGCCGACGTCCTCGGTGAGGTACCAGCCGTCGGCGTCGAAGGCGCTGGCGGTCAGGGCGGGGTCGGTGTATCCCCAGAAGCAGTCCGGCCCCCGGCTGACCACCTCGCCGGCTTCGCCGGTCGGGAGGTCGGTCCCGGACTCGTCGACGACGCGCACGTCCACTCCCAGCAGCGGCTGGCCGTCGGTGCGGGTGCGCTTGTCGAGCGCCACGTCGTGGGTCGATCCCGTTGTCGACGGGTGCTCGGTGGAGCCGAAGGCCCTGGTGATCGAGATCCCGAGCGAGGTCGCCCGATCGGCGACCGCCACTGGCACGGACGATCCCCCGAGCCCCGTCTGGCGCATGAGGCGAAGGTGGTCGGGGCCGCAGTCGGGATGGTCGAGGAGGCTCGTGAGGAAGAAGGTGGCGCCGCTTCCGGCGGCGACACCGTCGTCGAGCATGTCCGCCAGCACCTGCGGCGGATCCCAGACGTCGGTGAGATGCACCGGCTGGCGGCGGTGAAGGGGCAGGAGCAGCCCCGAGAGCATGCCGATGCCATGGGCGACCGGTGCCCCGGTGAGCAGAGGTAGCTCTCGGCTCGACTGGATATCGCCGAGCTGGCGCACCTCGAACACGAGGGTGCGGTGGACGTGCACAACTCCCTTGGGGTCGGCGGTGGTGCCCGAGGTGTAGGCGACCGCCGCGGGGTGGGCGGGGTCGACGGTGATCGGGCCCTCGAGGGGCGGGTGGTCGAGGAGGTCGCTGAAGGGCACGGCCCAGCTCGGGACCTCGGAGCGGGAGAGAGGTGGGCCGTCGGCGCCGACGACGGCCACCAGCTCGAGGTCGGGTAGTCCGTCGCGCAGGTCGTCGAGATCGCCGAGGTGGTCGAGGTGGCCGAACCGGTCCACGGTGACGAGTGCCCGGGCGCCCGACTGGCGCAGGATGTGGCCAACCTCCTTGCGTCCGTAGAAGTGGACGATCGGCACCAGCACGGCCCCGAGGAAGGATGTGGCGTAGAACGTCACGGCCGCCTCGATCCAGTTGGGGATCTGGAAGGCGATCACGTCACCAGGCCCGAGGCCGCGGGCCCGCATGCCCCCGGCCATCCGCAGGGCCAGCTCCTCGACGCCACCGAAGGTGCCGGACCAGGGCCTGGTGCGGGAGTGGACGCGGAAGGTGTGCCCGGCGCTCCTCGCCAGCCCGTCGGCCAGGAGCGAGCCCAGCGTCTCGTCGGTCCACCACCCGTTTCGGAGGTAGCGGCGAGCCAGCTCGGGCTCCACCTCCCGCAGCTTCCAGTCGGCCGGCATGGCGAGGCTCGGCCCCTGGTCGGGCTACTGCCGGGGCGTCATGTCGAGGTCGGGTGGCTCATGGTCCGGGATGCGCCACCTGATGAAGGGCTTGTCGTACTCGTCGTGGTAGGCGTTGGCCTTGTCCACCATCTCGTGGAAGGCGGCGTCGAACGCCTCCCAGTCACCGGCCTCGATGGCCTTGCTCACGGGGCCGGCATCCTCGTCGATGAACTTGGCCATGTTCACCTCGTACTTGGGCCTGACGAAGGCCCCCACCTCCATGAGGTTGATGGCCTCCTTGAGCTGGAACCGGGCCAGGGGCCAGTTGCGGGCCTTGCCTGCGTAGTACAGCTTCCAGATGCGAATGCTGACCTCGGGCATGATGCGGGCCAGGCCGGGCTGGGTCATCCCCAGCTCGTCCAGGGTCATCGTGCGCTTGCCGTTGTCGACCAGGATCTCGTCGGTCACGCCTGCTCCAGTGGTCTCGCTGAGGTTCGGGTCACGTTAGCGCTCATCAGGCGGGGGCTTCAGAGCGCAGCGCGCCCACCGTGCACCTCTCCCGCGGCCGGTGCACGAACGGGTCGTAGCTGAACACCCTCATGGCGTTCTCGTAGGTGATCTTGTTGATCTCGTCGTCGGGGACACCGGACAGCTGCTTCATCAGAGTCTCGGGGGAGTGGGGCCAGGTCGAGTCGGAGTGCGGGTAGTCGCACTCCCAGGTGATCTTGTCGACCCCGATGAGGTGCCTGGTCTCGATGCCGGCCGCGTCGCTGATGAAGCAGAAGGTGAATCGGTCCTTGGCCACCTGGCTCGGCAGCTGGTCACCGAAGTCCTGGTGGGTCCAGTAGCGATGCTGCTGGTAGGCGTAGTCGATCCGCTCCAGCCAGTACGGCAGCCAGCCGATCCCGCCCTCGGAGAGCGCGAAGCGGAGGTTGGGGAACTTCCTCAGCACCGGTGACCACAGCAGGTCCGTCGCGGCGTGCATGGCGTTGAGCGGCGTGAGGGTGATCATGATGTCGATCGGCGCGCCGGGTGCCAGCCCGAGGATCGTCGAGGAGGAGCCGATGTGCAGGCAGATGACCGTGCCCTCCTCCTCGCAGGCGGCGAAGAAGGGATCCCAGTGGTCCCCGAAGATGTGGGGCCAGCCGAGCTTGGCCGGGTCCTCGGAGAAGGTGACGGCGTGGCAGCCCTTGGCAGCCATGCGGCGCACCTCCTTGGCCATCTCTGCGGGGTCCCAGATGGGCGGGATCGAGAGAGGGATGAAGCGCCCGGGATGGCTGCCGGCCCACTCGTCCACGTGCCAGTCGTTGTAGGCCTTGAGCATGGCCAGGCCGACGTCGAGGTCCTTGGACTTTGAGAAGAGCTGGCCGCAGAACTGGACGAAGGAGGGAAAGCACATCGAGCCGAGGACGCCGTTGCGGTTCATGTCGTTGATCCGCTCGTCGATCAGGTAGCAGCCCGCCCGCAGCTCCTCGTAGCGGGTGGGCTCGATGTTGTACTCCTCGGGAGGCCGGCCCGCGACGGCGTTGAGGCCGATGTTGGGGATCTCGTTGCCCTCGTAGACCCACACGTCGGTGCCGTCGGGCTTCTTGACGCTCTTGGGGGCCTTGTCCTTCAAGCTGGCCGGGAGGTGGTTGGCGAACATGTCCGGCGGCTCGACGGTGTGGTCGTCGACACTGACCAGGATGAGGTCCTCGGTGCGCATCGCCGTCTCCCCTCGTGCGAATCTCTGACGTCGGCGTCAGCCTAGCTGCGTTCCTGGCGGCTTCGCCGCCCCGGGCGGGGCCCATCCCCGCCCTCCTCCGAATCCCCAACCCGTAGCCGCCGGCTCAATCACCTCGTGGCTCGGCCAGCGTCTGCTGAAGGGCGCGGCGGTCGACCTTCTCCATAGGCGTGCGGGGCAGCGCGTCGACCACGTCCACGGCCTCGGGGAGCTTGTAGGCGGCCAGGCGGGGAGCGGCGAAGGCCCGCAGCTCCTCGAGCTCGGGTCCGGGGCCGGCCTGGCGGGGGACGACAACAGCAACCCCGATCTCTCCCATGACCGGGTCGGGCCGGGGCACGACCGCCACCTCGGCGACGCCGGGGTGCTCGGCCAGCACGCCCTCCACCTCCATGGGATACACGTTGTAGCCGCCGCGCACGTACATCTCCTTGGTCCGGCCCACCAGTCGAAGCCGGCCCCGGTCGTCCACCCAGCCGAGGTCGCCGGTGCGCACGGCACCGTCGGGCGTGAACGCGGCCCGGGTCGCGTCGGGATCTCGGTGGTAGCCGGCCATGACGGCCGCCGAACGCAGGCACACCTCGCCGACCTGGCCCGAGGCGGTGGGCCGGCCCTCCTCGTCGCGCACCGTGAGCTCGATGCCGGGACGCGCTCGACCGACGCTGACCTCGGCGTCCTCGTCGGGGTCGTCGGGTCCGGTGCCGAGGCCGATGCCGGTCTCGGTGCAGGAGTAGCGGACGCACACGGGGGCGGCGAAGCCGACCCGAGCGGCACGCACCAGCGCCGCGGTCGCCGGTCCCCCGCCCATGACGACGAGCCGCACGCTCGAATGGTCGCGGGCGTCGAACCCCGGTGCCTGGAGCATGAGCGCGATCTGGGTCGGGATGCCACCGATGTTGGTGAGGCGGTGGCGCTCGGTCAGCTCGAGCGCCTCCGTGGCGCGCCACCGGTTGATCAGGAAGGTCATTCCCCCCGACCGGAGCGCGCCGGCGAGCTTGGTCATGAAGCCCAGGTGGGCGAAGGACGTGCCGGCAAGGGTGCGTCCTCCGCCTCCCCACCGGTCCCCCACATCGGCCGCGGTGATGGCGCGGAGCTGGCGGTTGCCGAAGACGGCTCCCTTGGGCATGCCCGTCGTCCCCGACGTGAAGACGATGGCCGCGGGCCGGTCCGGATCAGGTGGCAAAGGCGGGGGCGACGCGTCTCGCTGGCGGATGTCCGCGAGGACGCCGTCGACGTGGTCGGCCGGGTGCACCTCGACCAGCTCCGCCCGCTGCGGCGCGTCGTCCGGTACGGCTCCCGGGGTGGCGAGCACGAGACGGGGGTGGGCAACCGACAGGACGGCGGACCGCTCCCTTTCGGACAGACGGTCGTTCACACCGGCTGTGACTGCGCCCAGCTTGGCCAGAGCCAGATAGGCGACGACGTACTCCGGAAGCGACGGCATGGCCAGCGCGACGACGTCTCCGAGGCCGATCGACCGACGAGCCAACCCGACGGCGGCCTCGTCGGAGAGCCGGTCGAGCTGGCGGTAGGAGACGTCCCATCCGGCGGCCGAGATGTAGGCGGTAGCATCGCCGAAGCGCTTCGCCGCCTCGTGAGGGAGTTCGTCGAGCATCCTGGTGACGTGCGGGAGCACGGGTGACGTGAGGTCAGACTATCCAGATCGACAAGCTCCTCGGCGACAGGTCCCCGTCCGCGCCGGGGGCACCCCCGCTCAACAGCGCGACCTGCGGGCCCAGGGGCGGCGCACCGTCGTCCGGTTGCTCGACGCCGGGCTCAAGGCATTCGAGACGATCGGGTACGCGGCGACGAGGGTCGACGACATCGTGCGGACGGCCGACACCTCGCACGGGACCTTCTATCTGTACTTCGCCAGCAAGGAGGATCTGCTGGCGGCGCTGGCCAGGGAGTGCGCCACCGAGATGGAGGCCCTGGCGGACAGCCTCGGCCCCGTTGGCCCCGGCGCCGAGGGCCGGGCCCAGCTGCGGACGTGGGTGCAGCAGTTCGTCGAGGTGTACCGCCGCTACGGGCCGGTCGTCCGGGCGTGGAGCGAGAGCCAGGTGTCGGATCCGGCCCTCGCCCGACTCGGCCAGCGCTCGTTGCGGAGGATCACCTCCAAGCTGACCGACCGGATCGGAGAGGCGTCACGCCCCCCCGGCGTGGATCCCGAGCCGGCGGCCTTCGCCTTCATCGGCATGCTCGAGCGCGTCAACTACTTCGTGCTCTCCCGCGGCCTGCCCGTCGACGACGCCGTCGCCGTGGACACGCTGGCGGCTGTGTTGCACACCGGCATCTTCGGCGGGCGCCCGGGACGCCGGGCGCCCGCGGGGCGAGCCAGCCGCCGCTGATCGGGAGGGTTCGGCGCGGTCCCTGGCGCCTCAACGGGCGAACATGGCGACGAAGTCGACGGGACGCGGCAGCGATGACTCCCCAGGTTCGGGGGCTCGGGCGCGTCGACCTCTTCGACTACGACGCCAGGCCCCGAAAGACCTCCCGGCTCGGCGCCGCTGCTCAGCTCCTCGGGAGGCCGAGCACCCGCTGGGCGATGATGTTGCGCTGTATCTCGGAGCTGCCGCCGGCGATGGTGTTGGCGAAGCTCATGAAGAAGGCCCGCACCCAGCGGCCTCCTTCCTCTCCGCGCTCGGCGTCGACGACCACACCGTCGGGGCCGAGGAGCTCCATGCCCAGCTCGTAGAGCGACTTGCCCAGCTCCGAGGTGGCCAGCTTGAGGTAGGAGTGCTCGGGTGCCGAGCTGGTGCGGGCGAAGCTGGTGAAGCCCTTGTAGCCGAGCGCCCGCAGGCTCGACACCTGCTCGTAGGCCTCGGCGAGCTGCCGCCTGACGCCCGCGTCGGCGGTCAGCCCTCGGCGCCGGCACAGCGTGACGAGGTCGTCCAGAGTGGACTCGACGAGCGACACCGACTGCACCCACAGGCCGCCGCGCTCGTGAGCCAGCGACCCCATCGTGATGCGCCAGCCGTCATTGACCTCGCCGACGAGATTGGCCACTGGCACGACGACATCGGTGAAGAAGACCTCGGCGAAATGCGCCGCGCCCGACAACTGCCGCAGTGGCCTGACCTCGATGCCGGGCGTGGCCATGTCGATGATGAGCACGCTGATGCCCTTGTGCCTCGGCGCGGTGGGGTCCGTGCGGACGTAGCAGAAGCCGCGCTCGGCCACCATGGCGTAGGACGTCCAGACCTTCTGGCCATTGACGATGAAGGCGTCGCCGTCGAGGACGGCCCTGGTCTGGAGCCCGGCGAGATCTGAGCCGGCGTTGGGCTCGCTCATCCCGATGCACCACACGTCGTCGCCCCGGATGGCAGCGGGTGCCAGCGCGCGCTGGTCCTCGTTGCCGAACTCGAGGAGGCTCGGCGCGACGATGGCGTAGCCGGGGAAGTGCACCGAGCGGGGCATGCCTCTCGCCGCCAGCTCCTGCAGGTAGACGAGCGTCTGCACGGGCGACGCGTCACGGCCCCCCAGCTGCGGCGGGTACCCGGGCACCATCCAGCCGTGGTCGAACAGCGTCGCCAGCCAGCGCCGCGCCCAGTCGGGGATGATCGACGCGCCGTCCTCGTCGCCGCTGTCCGACAGGGTGCCGGTG
>DASXYV010000036.1:0-4356 GCA_036502305.1 Acidimicrobiales bacterium | reverse complement strand
CTTCGAGCAGGGCAGATTGGGTCCGCGGGGTGGTGCGGTTGATCTCATCGGCCAGCACGACGTTGGCAAACACCGGCCCGGGGCGGAATTCAAAATTCTGGGAGACCGTGTTGTAAACCGAAACGCCCAGCACGTCGCCGGGCAGGAGATCAGGCGTGAGTTGGATGCGGGTGAATTTGCAGTCGATGCTGCGGGCCAGAGCCCGGGCGAGGATGGTCTTGCCGACGCCGGGCACGTCCTCGATGAGGAGATGGCCCTCGGCGACGAGGCAGACCAGGGCCAGGCGGACGGCGTCGTCCTTGCCCTGGATGACCCGCTCGACGTTGTCGACGATTCCCTCGAAGAAGCTGATGAAGTCGAAGGCTCGGCGCGTCGCGGTCCGCTCCGTCGCCACGCCCTAGGCCCTCCTGCGCCGCGTCATCGGAGGATGAGCCTACTAATGGCGGAGGCCCCCTCGTCGGCGGGACCGACGGTTAGCGTGGCCCGGTGGAGCTCTGCCTGGCCGTCGACATCGGCGGCACCAAGCTGGCGGCCGGGCTGATCGGGACCGACGCACGGGTCCTGGCCGAGGAGATCATCCCCACGCCCACGGTCGAGGACCCCGAAGACCTGTTCGCGGCCACTGCGAGCCTCGTCGATCGGGTGGCCGTGACCGCCGGGTGCCGGCGCCCAGTGGTCTGTGGGGTCGGGTGTGGGGGTCCGATGAGCCGCGGCGGCGAGGAGGTCTCGCCGCTCAACATTCCGGCCTGGCGCCGGTTCCCGTTGCGGCGTCGCCTGGCGGACGCCTGCGCCCTGCCCACCTTCGTCGACAACGACGCCAAGGCGCTCGCCCTCGGCGAAGGGTGGGCCGGGGCCGCTGCGGGGCGGGCCAACTTCCTCGCCATGGTGGTCTCGACCGGGGTGGGCGGTGGGATTGTGCTGGACGGGCGGCTGCTCGACGGCGCCGCCGGCAATGCCGGTCACATCGGTCACGTGGTCGTGACGCCGGGCGGCCGACCGTGCGCCTGCGGGGGACGCGGCTGCCTGGAGGCCGAGGCCTCGGGGACCGCCATCGCGGCCATGACGGGCTGTCCCGCCCGCCTGGCCGGGCCCGATGTGACGGTCCGCACCGGCACCCTGGTGGGCCGAGCGGTGGCCTCGGTGGTCAACCTTCTCGACCTCGAGCTCGTCGTCGTGGCCGGGTCGGTCGCGCTGGGGTTCGGGGCCCCGTTCTTCGACGCGGCCCAGGCCGAGCTCGACGTGCTGGCCCGGCTCGACTTCTCGGTCGGGACGCGGATCGTTCCCGCCGGCCTCGGAGCGGCCGGACCGCTGGTCGGCGCGGGCGCCGTCGGGTGGCGGGGCCTGGATCGCCTAGCCGCCTTCGGCGGGGTCGTCGCGCCGTGACGCCCGGCCCTCCGGCGGAGCGGCGAGGTGGGGTGCCCCGCGGCGCCGTCACCGCGGTGGCATCGAGGCCGGGACTCTGGTGGACCGCAGTGATCCAGGTGGCCGTGCTCGCCCGCCCGGGCTGGTGGAAGAGGTGGCCTCCCATCCCGCGGCCGGACCCGGGGTACCTCCGGTTCCGGCTCGAGACGGCCTACGGCGACCCCGAGGCCGAGATCGCGGCCGGCGATGTCATCGACTACTTGGCCTGGTGCCGCGAAGCAAGGCTCGCAGCGCGCTAGCCTCTCGCACCGATGCCCTTGCCACCACCACCTTGGGCCCCTGCCCGGAGCACCGGCGACGGTCGCCAGGGTCGGGGCGCGGTGGCCTAGCCGGCGGGGCTGGTGGCGGTGACGCGAGCGCTGGTGCTCAACGCCACCTTCGAGCCGCTCTCCATCGTTCCGTCGCGCCGTGCCCTGATGCTGCTGCTCGACGAGAAGGCCGAGCTGATCCACTCCACCGAGCGTCACTTCCGGGCCGCGCGCGTCGCATTCCCGGAGCCCTCGGTGGTGCGGCTCGCCCGCTACGTGCGGGTGCCGTACCAGAGCCGGGTCGCCCTGAACCGCCGGGCCGTGTTCGCCCGCGACGGCCACCGCTGCCAGTACTGCGGGGCGTCGGCCGAGAACATCGATCACGTCGTTCCCCGCAGCCGAGGTGGCACCCACACGTGGGACAACGTCGTCGCCGCCTGCCGGCGCTGCAACACCCGCAAAGAGGACCGCTTCGTGCACGAGGTGGGTCTGATCCTCCGTCGGGCGCCGTCGCAGCCACGCGAACGCGTGTGGTTCCTCGTGGCGACGGGAGGGCTGCGCCCCGACTGGGAGCCCTACCTCGGGTCGGCCTCGCTGTCGGCGTCGGCGTAGCGTCGCGCCCCGGTTCGTGCCCGCTGGTGCGGCCACGTCGCCGTGGACCGTCGTCGACCTCACCGGCAGCGCGGGCGAGCTGCACCACCGGGTCCCGTTGCGCGCGCCGCGCACGGTGACGCTCTGTCGCGTGAGCCGCCCCGCCCTCGTGCTCGGCAGCACCCAACCCGATGGCGATGTCGATTGGGCCCGCGCCGCCTCCTCCGGGCTGGATGTTGCTCGGCGCCGCAGTGGGGGAGGGGCGGTGCTCGTCGAACCCACCGCCCTCGCGTGAATCGAGGTCTACGTCTCCAGCGACGACCCGCTGTGGGTGCCCGATGTGGGGCGGGCCTTCTGGTGGCTGGGACAGACCTGGGCCAATTCCTTGACCGCGCTCGGCGTCGTCGGGGCGGATGTGCATCGGGGCCCGCCGGTCACGACCGCCTGGTCGGCAAAGGTGTGCTTCGCAGGGACTGGCGCGGGCGAGGTCACGGTGCGAGGTCGCAAGGTCGTCGGGATGGCGCAACGACGGACACGGGCCGGCGCCCTCTTCCAGTGCGCGGCGCTGCTTCGGTGGGACGCGGCCCGGCTGCTCGAGGTGCTCGAGCTCCCTGAGGCGGAGCGGGCCGAGGGCGCCGTGACACTCGGAACCGCCGCGGCCGGTCTCGGCCCGGAGCGGCGCGTCGCCGACATCGAGCGGAGCCTGGTCGAGCACCTCCCGTCCTGATCGGGCGGACGCCTCCACTTCGCGCCACCGCTCGTCGCTTTCGCAGCGCTGGCGCCACGGCGCGCTCGGCGTGGTGAAACGCGGAGTGTGCCGGCCGCCCGGCACCTCAGCGTTGCTCGGCGGGCGCCGCCAGCTGACGCAGGACGCCGGCGGTGTCGTGGTAGGTGACCCGCTCGGCGATGCGATCCCCGGCGACCGTCGTCAGATGGACCATCGGGAGGCGGACCCGCCGGCCGGTCGGGGCCAGGCCGGCGAAGTGTCCCTGGTGGGTGGCCTCCATGACCTCCTCGGTGACGACCACGTTGCCGTCGACCAGCCACCGGGCCACCCGCATGGTCAGATCGGGGAAGGCGCCCAGCGTGATCACGAGCATGCGTTCGAGGCCGTCGAGGTCGAGGCGGCGGCCGGCCGCCGTGATCATCCAGGCGTCCGGACGGAACAGCTCTCGGCTGGCGATGGGGTCGTGGGCATTGATGGCTGTCACGAGGGCCCCGACCACCTCCCTGGGACCGCTCAGCCCCTGCATCCACCAATCCTCGCGCCTGGCGCGTCAGGGTGGATTCGCTTTGGCGCCGGCACCGGTGGCCTGCCGCGCGGATCCGGAGCCGGTGGTGGCCATGTGGTTGACGAAGGGAGGGAGGGGGCGTACGGTGGCGGGTAGTGGAGTGAAAGGGAGGGTCCTCAGGGTTTTGGGGAGTGTCGTGGGAGCGATCACCAATGGCCAGATTCTTCGGCAGGTTCGAGCACGGCCTCGACGCCAAGGGGCGGGTGATCCTTCCGGCCAAATTTCGGGTGCACTTCGAACACGGTGGCTACCTGAGCCAATACCACGACGGCTGCCTGGCTCTGTGGACCCCCGACGAATTCGAGAAACAGATGATCGCCATGCAACAGAGCGCCAGCGAGGGTCCCGGTCAGCGCAACCTGGCCCGCGTGTGGGCCTCCGGCTCGCACGAGGTGGAGATCGACCGGCAGGGTCGGATGGCCATACCGGCGCATCTGCGGGACTTCGGCGGACTCGACGGCGACGTGCTGGTGCACGGCGCCATCGACCGGGTGGAGCTCTGGAACCCAACTGCGTGGGACCAGCGAGTGAAGCCGATGGAGCGACGACTCACGGAGGGAGAGGGCGAGCCAGCCTCCGGCTGACGCCGGCGGCGCGGTATGGCTCGCTACAAGAGGGAACGGAGATCACACCACACGACACAGCATCCGACACCAGTTCCTGGCTCATGTGCAGCCCCTCGATTGGCGAGGTGGAAGACCCCTACTCCGCCCACTTCCATCCCGGTCGATTGGGGAGACAACCCGACGGCGTCTTGCCGGTCGAGGGGCTGCAGATGAGCCGGGCGTTCGAGCATCGACCGG